>JAWVDX010000238.1:0-4533 GCA_033857015.1 Gaiellaceae bacterium | reverse complement strand
CGAGGTCATGTCGTTCGCCCAGGCGATCAGCGTGTCGCGGCCGCCGGCGGCGCAGACGTCCGGCTCGTTCATCAGCTGCCAGGCGAGGATCGTCGGGTCGTCCCGGTAGCGGCTGACGATGTCGCTCACGTACTGGCGGTACGACGTCGTCCCGAGCGGCTCGGCGCTCGCGTCCCGGTAGCCGCCTGCGAACCAGTCGGGCGGGCGCGAGCCGGAGTCGCAGCTCTGGTTGTAGTCCGCGAGCGTGACGATCACCTGCAGACCGTCGCTACGGGCGAGCTTGAGCGCGTCGTCGAAGGCGCTCCAGTCGCGCGTCGCCTGGGCCGTCCCCGCGTTCGCCGTTGCCTGCCGCTGGAAGAACCAGGCGCGCAGCCCGTTCGTGCCCTTGAGCGCGGCCAGCTCCGTGCGCAGCACGGACGTCGGGTAGCGCGTGTTGTTGCCGTAGCAGTTGCTGTTGAGCCACGGCATGTCGAAGCCGGTGAAGCGGAACGCCTTCCCGCCGAGCGTCAGCGCCCCGTTCGTCACCGTGACGAAGCTCGGTCGCGCAGCCGGGGCCGGCGCGGCGCCCACGCTGAGCAGCGCGGCCGTGACGAGCGCCAGGAGGAGGAATCGGCGCATCGTGACGCGACCCTACCCCGGCGGCGAGACAAAAGTCCAATCACTCGAACGAGGGACGAGCCCGGGCTGCTCCGTCACGGGATGACGAAGGCCATCAGCACCGCGTCCAGCACCTCGTCGCCGCGCTGATAGTGACCGCGGCGGAGCCCCTCCTGGACGAAGCCGAAGCGCTCGTAGAGGCGGATCGCCGGGGTGTTGTGCGGGAAGACGTGGAGCTCGAGCTTCGTGATGCGAACCGCGCGCGCCCAGGCGACCGCCGCGTCGAGGAGGGCGCTGCCGATCCCCCTCCCGCGGTGGGTCGCCGCGACGAGGAGGCCGACGTCGGCGACGTGCGGGCTCGCGGGATGCGGGTCGCGCACGATCGAGAGGCGGCCGACGAGGCCCTCCGGGGCCTCGGCGACGAAGACCGCGGCGTCGTCGAGCCGACGGATAGCCGTCAGGTAGCGGCGCTCCTCGCTGGCCGGGCGCCACTCGCCCCGGGTGAGAAGCCAGCCCTCAGGCTCGGCGGCGACCGACCGTGCGAGCGCGACGAGCGCCTCCGCGTCGGACGGCTCGCCACGGCGGATCGTGGCCGGCGCGCTCATTCGACGACGATGCCGGCGCCGCCGCGGCGCGGGTCCCCGGCTGCGGCGAGCCCGCCGTCGTCCCCCACCTCCACCGCGGACACGCCTCCGAAGAACAGGTTGCGCTTGCGCCAGCGCGTCACCTCGTAGCCGCGGCCCTCGAGCTCCTCGAGCGCGGCCGGGTCGACGTCCGCGCCGCCCTCGCAGTGGAGGGCCGGCTCCTCGACGTGCACGCGCGGCCGGGCGACCGCCTCCTCGACGCCGAGGCCGTGGCCGACGACGTTGACGATCACCTGCATGATCGCTCCCCTGAGGCGGATCGAGCCCGCGCTGCCGAGGACGAGCCGCGGCCGCCCTTCCCGCAGGACGACCGAGGGGGCCATCATCGAGGTGAGCCGCGCGCCAGGCTTCTCGTTGCCGAGCGCCAGGTCGTACTCGCCCAGCATGTTGTTGAGATGGATCCCGGTGCCGGGGACGAGCACCCCAGAGCCGGAGCCGAGCGAGACGGTCAGCGAGGCCGCGTTCCCGGCGGCGTCGACGACGGAGATGTGCGTCGTCCCGCGCGGGCCTGTCTCGGCGAGCCCAGCCTCGCGGTCGCGGATGCGGGTCGTCGCCGCTGCCACCGCTTCGTCGCAGAGCAGCCGGCCCTGGAGGCCGCCCCGGTAGAGGTCGGCGCCGAAGCTGCCGGCGCGGGCGCGGGTCTGCTCGCGCATGACCTCGGCGAGGCGCGCGATCGCGTCCGCGCTGCCGGGCTCACCCCCGTCGCCGAGCGCGTCGAGGAGGCGCAGGCCGTAGGCGATCAGGATCCCGCCCGACGAGGGCGGCGGGTTCGACTCGAACTGGAGCCCGCGGTAGTCCGCGCGGACCGGCCGCCGCCGGATGACGCGGTAGCCCGCGAGGTCGGCGTCGGTGATCTCGCCGCCGTTCCCGCTCACGTGCGCGACGAGCGCGCGGCCGAGCTCGCCGCCGTAGAGCGCCTCGGCGCCGTCGCGCGCGATCTGCTCCAGGGTCGTTGCGAGGTCGCCCTGGCGGAGCGTGTCGCCGGCGACGAGCCGCTCGCCGTTGCGCCCGTAGACCCGGCGGCCCTCCTCGGTGTGGCGCAGGATCAGGTCGAGGATCGCGTGCAGGTAGGCCTGCGGCGGGGTCAGCTCGAAGCCGTCCCGCGCGAGGGCGATCGCCGGCTCGACGAGGCGCTCCCAGGCGAGCGAGCCGTACGAGCGGTGGGCCTGCTCCAGGCCGGCGAGCGCGCCCGGGACGGCGCAGGAGGCGGCGCCGATCCGGAAGGCCTGCGACGACTCCGGGGTGAAGTCCACCTCGACGTGCTCCATGCGCGCGTCGTCGCGGCGGCCGCGCCCGAGGCCGGGGACGGCGACGAAGAAGTCGAGCACGCGCGAGCTCGAGTCGGTGGCGCGGTGGACGAGCATGAAGCCGCCGGCGCCCGGCCCGGTGAGCGGGCTCTCGACGACCCAGGAGGCGAATGCCGCCGCGATGCAGGCGTCGACCGCGTTGCCGCCCTCGGCGAGCACGGCCGCTCCGGCTTCGGCGGTCAGCCGGTGACCCGCTCCGATGGCGCCTCGCATGTCCGAACAAGCCTAACGCCGTCACGGTTTGGGGGATCAAGCTGCGCCGCCTGCGGCCGACTCTCTCTCTGTGCTTGACGCGGCCCCCAAGACGATGTCGACG
The DNA here is from genome assembly GCA_033857015.1 of Gaiellaceae bacterium. Lineage (GTDB taxonomy): Bacteria > Actinomycetota > Thermoleophilia > Gaiellales > Gaiellaceae > JAWVDX01. Next base: position 1,669 of record JAWVDX010000238.1, on the reverse strand, counting down.
CGCTGCCTGGCGAAGCGGTCGCTGATCGGCTTCGCGCTCCTCGCCGTCGTCCTCACGCCGGCCGTCCTCGGCTCGCACCGGGTGGCCGAGGAGATGCGCCATGCGCTCGGCCAGCTCGGCAGCGCCGATCGCGGCTGGGTCTCGGTGGCGGTCCTGTGCTTCGCCGGGAGCCTCGCCTTCGCCGTCGCCTGCTGGTGGATCGTCACCCGCAGCTGCGGCGCGCACGGCCGGCGGCTCGACGCCTTCTTCCGGTTCGGCGTCGGCGCGATCGTCCAGATCCTCACCCCCGCTCGGCTCGGCGACGCCGTCCGCGTGGCGCTCTTCGCCCGCACCGTCGACGCGGAGAGCCCTGTTCTGCGGGTCGGCGGCGCCTACGCGATGCTCGAGGCGGCGCGCGCGCTCTCGCTTGCCGTCCTGCTGACGCTCGCCTGGCTGCTCGGCGGGATGTCCTTCTGGCCGGTCGCGATCGTCGCGGCGATCGCGGCCGTCGTGGTGTCGGTGGCGCGCGTCACCGCCCGGCGTGCGCGCGACGGCCGGTTTGCCCGGCTCTTCGAGGCGGCGCGCGAGCTCCGCTCCGATCGCGGCGCCGCGGTCACGCTCGTCGGAGCCGCCTGCGCCTCGACGCTGATGCGCGTCCTCGGCGCCTCGGCGCTCGCTGCCGCGGTCGGCATCGACTCGCCGCTCGCAGCCGGGCTCATCGTCTGCTCCGCGGTGGATCTCGCGGGACTGCTGCCTGTCACCCCGGGGAACGTGGGCATCGCTGGCGGCGCCATCGCGGTCGCGCTGTCGGCGCGGGGCGTGGCGTTAACGCCGGCGCTCGCCCTCGGAATGCTCTTCCAGGGCTGCGAGTCTGCCGTCTCGCTCGGCGTCGGGGTCGTCTCCCTGTGCGGTCTCGGCGGAATGCCCGCGGCGCGCCGGCGGCGCATCGTGCTGGTCGGAGGCGCTGCCGCTGCGACGGGCGCCGCCGCCACGCTCGGCCTCGCGCTCTTCGTCTAGGCCCGTCACACTTCTGCGCATGGCGACGAACTACGAGCGCGCGTTCACCGCGCGGCCGGAGGTGTACGCAGCCTGGGGTGAGCTCAACGGGGCGATCAAGGCGGGGATGGATCTGCGCCGCTACGAGCTGGCCACCCTGGCGGCGGCCCGCCGGCTCCGGTCGAGCTACTGCTCGCTCGCGCACGGCACCGTCCTCAAGGAGCGCTTCGACGAGCCCGTGCTCGAGATCGCGCGCGATCGCCACAGCGCCGGACTGGACGCCTTCGACCTCGCGGTCATGGACCTGGCCGAGCGCGTCGTCGACGATGCGACGGCGATCACCGACGGCGACCTGCAAGCGCTCCGCGACCTCGGGCTCTCCGAGCCGGAGATCATGGACGTGGTCCTGGCCGCCGCCGCGCGCTGCTTCTTCTCGAAGACGCTGGATGCGCTCGGCGTGCGTCCCGACGCGAGCTACAACGAGCTCGATCCGGAGCTCCGGGACGCGCTCGTCGTCGGCCGGCCCATCGCCGACGCCTGAGTTGACGCTCATAGCATTCGTGCTATTGTCATAGCGTGTTTGCTATGCAGAGTCTGCCCTGGCGAGTGATCGTGGCGCTGGGTGCGCCCGCCGCAGCCCTCGGAACGGCGACCGCGCTCGGCCACGTTGCACCGGCCTTCTGGGTGCCTGTCG
>JAWVDX010000237.1:0-4604 GCA_033857015.1 Gaiellaceae bacterium | reverse complement strand
GGCGATCATAACCAAAACTGGAATGGCATTCCGATTTCGGTATAGACTTCCGCGCCGTGACCACGAGCTCGATCTTCGTCTTCGCGAGCGACCTGGCGGACGAGGGCATCGAGACGGTGCTCGACCGCGTCGCGGCAGCCGGGATCGGCGGCGTGACCTTGGCCGCCACCTACCACGAGGGCCGCGACGTCTTCCCGCACGGCCGCAGCCGGCGCGTCGCCTTCCACGAGGAAGGCGCGCTGTTCGCCCCGGTCACGGGCTGGGAGCGCCTCAGCCTGCCGACGAGCCTGCTCGCCGGGCAGCACCCGGCTCTCGTGGTGGCGGCAGCGGCGCGCAGCCTCGATCTGCGCGCCTGGTCCGTGTTCCTGCACAACGGCGTCCTCGCGCGCGCCCACCCGGACTGCGCGCCGGAGAACGTCTTCGGCGACCGCTACACCACGGAGCTCTGCCCCTCGCACCCCGACGCGCGGGCCTTCGCGCGCATCCTCTCCGCCGGCCTGGCGGGCGCCGGCTTCGCGACGATCTGCGCCGAGTCGCTCCACTTCCACGGCTTCGCGCACGGGAGCGGGCACGAGCGCTCGTTCGTCCGGCTCGGCGCCCGGGCGCAGTTCCTGCTCGGCCTCTGCCTCTGCTCGCACTGCTGCGCCGCGGCGCCCGCGGTGGACACGGACGCGCTGCGCAGCGAGCTTCGCGCCGAGCTGGAGCTTGCGCTGACCAGCCTGGAGCCTGCCTCCGAGCAGGAGCTGGAGCGACCGGAGGGCGAGCTCGACGCGTTCCTGCGCGCCCGCGAGGCGACGGTCGCCTCGCTCGTCGCCGAGTGCGCCGAGGCAGCGCGCGCACAAGGCGCGACCTTCGAGGTGATCGACCCCTCCGGCGCGACGAAGGGCTACGCCGACGGGCTCCCCACCGGCGACCCGGCCCCGTCGATCGCCTGGCAGGCCGGGCTCGACCTCGCAGCGGTCGCAGCCGCCTGCGACGGCATCGAGGCGCTCGGCTACGCACTCGATCCGGCCCGGATCGGCGCCGATCTCGACGCCTACGGCAAGCAGGCCGTGTCGCTCGCCCTGCGCCCGATGTGGCCCGACTGCGACGGCCCGCAGAACCTGCGCGAGAAGATCGAGCTCGCCGAATGGGCCTTCGAGCTGGGCCGCGTCGACTTCTACCACTACGGCCTCATGCAGCTCGAGGCGCTCGACTGGATCCGCGCGGCGCTATCGTCTTCCGCGTGAGCACCGAGTTCGTCGCCCTAGGCCACGCCGGCTCCGAGCACTACGCCGGACTGGAGACCTTCCCCAACCCGGGAGTCACCCAGGTCGAGATGACGAGCGACGAGCTGACGGCGGTCTGCCCGATCACCGGCCAGCCGGACTTCTACGTCGCGACGATCGACTACACGCCTGCCGCGCTCTGCCTGGAGTCGAAGTCGCTGAAGCTCTACCTCGCCCACTTCCGCAACGAAGGCGCGTTCTGCGAGGCGCTCGCGGTGCAGATCCGCGACGACGTCGCAAGCGCCCTCGAGCTCGCGTCCGGGCAGGTCCGCATCACGCTGCGCCAGAAGGCCCGCGGCGGCATCTCGATCGTCGCAACCGCCTAAAAACGCCTGCATCTCTTTAAATTTCGCTTACCAGGCTGACACAGAGCGTTCACCGAGCCGTAGCCCCCCGGACTGATCCCGCACGTACCGTGAAAGCGGTGCAATCGTGATAGGAGGGGCTATGTACGAGTCGAGAGACGACCAGGCAGGCGAGCACGACATCAGGGTGCTGATCGAGCACCTCGTGAGAGAAGGGCGCTCCGAGCGCGAGATCAGCGCGGCGGTGCGGCGCGCACAGAGCGAGGGCGGCTTTGCGGTGAGAACGCGACGCCTGAGCTTCTTCCCGCGCCAGGCGTAAGAGGAGAGAGCCGGAGGTCGGACTTGAACCGACGACCTACCGCTTACAAGGCGGTTGCTCTACCAGCTGAGCTACTCCGGCGCGAGGCGCAGACTAGCTGGGCACCGCACGCGACTGCTGGTGGCTGACCACTTTGCGCTTGACGCGCTGGAGGGCGTTGTCGATCGTCTTCGTATCGCACTCGAGCAGGATCGCCATCTGGTCGTACGAGTTGCCCTCGAGGTAGAGCTTGAGCGCCTGCGCCTCGAGCGGCGAGAGGCCTGTCCCGAGGCAGAACACGAGGCTCTGGAGCTCCTCGGTGGAGATGACGCAGACCGCCGGGTCGTCGACGCCCGGCCCGGGGAGCGCGTCGCCGAGGGTGCACTCGTTGTCCCCGTCCTGTCCGGCCGGGGTATGGCTGAACGAGACATAGGTGTTGAGCGGGGAGTGCTTGAAGCGGGTGGCGGTCTTGATCGCGGTGATGATCTGGCGCGTGACGCAGAGCTCGGCGAAGCTGCGGAACGAGGTCTCCTTGTCGGCGCGGAAGTCGCGCACCGCCTTGTAGAGGCCGATCAGCCCTTCCTGGAGCAGATCGTCCGAGTCCCCGCCTGCGAGGAAGTAGGAGCTCGCCTTGAGGCGGACGAAACCGGTGTAGCGGCGCATGAGCGCGTCGAGTGCCTGACCGTCGCCGTTGCGGGCCTTGATGACGAGCTGCAAGTCCTCCAGCTCACGTTGCGCGCGCGCCGGAGTTTGCGGAGCGCGCTGCGTGCCCTGCTGTAGTGCTGCTGCCCCACGCGCCATCTTCGTTCCTCCTGGTGGACCTTCCCGTTAGGTAACGGTCCCCGGTCATGGCCTCAAGTTGGGCGGGACTCTAGCACGGGTCCCATTGGAAGACAAGGACCTTGCACTGGACCCAATGTGATACGAACGTGTGTTCGCTACTGACCGCGGCGGAGCCGCTCCAGCTTCGCCTGGGTCTCCTCGTCGAGCTGGCTCGCGAGCGGGGTGCGCGGCTCCTCCTTGCGGCCCGCCTCCTCGAGCTCCGCGACGAAGATCTGCGACGCGCGCTTCGTCACGTCCTTGCCGGCCGTGCCGCGCACCGTCAGGTCGGAGGAGACGAGCACGACCTCCTCCCGGTGGCGGTGCTCCGCGGCCAGGCGCTCGAGCGCGGCGTCGGCGTTCGCGGCGTAGCGCACCTCGAGCGGACCGAAGACGCCGTCCTCCCCCACGCCGTCGAAGACGACGATGCCGCGCGCGCCGTGGAGCGCGACGAAGCTCGCGAGCGCGTCGCGCAGCTCCCGCGCGTCCGCGAACCCGCCCGCGTGCAAGACGTTGAAGCCGTCGAAGAGGTACAGGGTCGGCTCGGCCATCAGCGCCGCTGCCGCGCCGCCTCGTACAGCATCACCGCGGCCGCGACCGACACGTTGAGCGACTCGACCGAGCCGGTGAGCGGGATCGCGACCTCGGCGTCGCAGCGGCGGCGCACGAGCGGGCGCAGCCCCTTCTTCTCCGCACCGAAGACGAGCGCGACGCCCTCGCGGAAGTCCGCGTCCCAGTAGGCCAGGGGCGCCCCGCCCGAGGCGGCGTAGATCCAGAGGTCGTCGCGCTTGATCTCCTCGAGGTAGCGGGCCAGGTTCGTGACGACGGCGATCGGCACGTGCTCGACGGCCCCGGCCGACGCGCGCGCCACCTCGGCCGTCACGCCGGCGGAGCCGTGGGACGGGATCACCACGCCGGTCGCGCCGGCACCTGCTGCCGCGCGCGCCACCGCGCCGAGGTTCCTCGGATTGGTCACCTGGTCGAGACAGACGAGGAGCGGCGCCTCGACGACGGCCAGCTCCCAGGCGTCGGCGTAGCGGTACGGCTCGCACCAGGCGACGAGACCCTGGTGGTCGCGGGTCTTCGCGACGTCGGAGAGCTCCTTCTCCTTGCGCACCTGGACGCGCGGGCCTGCGTCGGCAAGCCAATCCTCGATCTCCGCGGCACGGTCGGTCGCCCAGATCTCCAGCACCTCGCGCGGCCCGCGCACCGCCTCGCGCACGGCGTTGCGCCCGTAGACCAGCTCGCGGATCATGTGGCGCGGCGCCGCACGAGCTGGAAGCCGGGCTCCCCGGCCACGTCGCGGACGTCCCAGCCGGCGATCTCCAGCCCCGCGCGCAGCCGGTCGGCCTCGTTGAAGTCCTTCGCCTCGCGGGCGGCGCGGCGAGCCTCCGCAAGCGCGACGACGTCCGCCGGCGCGGCCACCTGGTCGGCGAGCGAGCCCAGCCCGAAGAGCTCCAGCCCGCGCAGGAGCGCAGCGCTCTCGCCGCGGGCGCGCCAGTCGTGGAAGAGGGCGAGCGCCTCCGGCGTGTTGAAGTCGTCGTCGAGCACCGCTTCGAGTCGCTCCCACTCCCCATCCGGCGTCTCGCCCAGCTCGGCGAGCCCGACGAAGTGGTTGCGGAAGCCCTCCGCCTGCGTGCGCGCTCGTTCCAGAGCCGCGTCGTCGAAGTCGATCGGCTTGCGCCAGTGCGCCGTCAGGAAGTACACGAGCAGCGTCTCGCGGCCCCACTGGTCGAGCGCCTCGCGCAGCGTCTCGATGTTCCCCAGCGACTTGGACATCTTCTCGCCGGTGAGCTGGAGCATCCCGTTGTGCGTCCAGATCGTCGCGAACTCGTGGCCGAGCGCCCGCGACTGGGCGAGCTCGTTCTCGTGGTGCGGGAAGACGAGGTCGAGCCCGCCGCCGTGGATCTCGAA
>JAWVDX010000236.1:0-2938 GCA_033857015.1 Gaiellaceae bacterium | reverse complement strand
AAAGCCGCTCTAAAACGACTTCTTCAAGCGCTCGATCTTCTCTTCCTTCGAGAGCGTCACCTTCGCGTGATCGTCCGCGCTCATCGTCGCCTTGAGCACGCGGGGCTCGTCGCCGACGCCGAGGATCAGCTTGCCGGAGCGGGCGAAGACCCACTCGGCCGGGGGCGCTTCGCCTTCCTTGTGCATGAAGCGCACGGCGCCGTCGGCGATCCCTTTCTCCTTCGCAGCTCCGCGGATCTTGGCGAGCGTGGAGAGCACGTCCTTCGCCTGGTCGGCGTCGCCGCGGGCGATGACGGCGATGCGGTAGCGCTTGGTGCCCGCGCGGTAGTAGCCGAACGCGCCCGCGCCGCTGCCGCTCTCGGCGAGGAGATCCTTGGTGATGTAGCGAATTCCCAGCGGGATCAGGCCCTCTTTGGGGAGCGCCGTCGCCGCCGCGGGGAGCGCCGTCTCGCCGGGGAGCTTGTTGCCCATCTCGCGCACGAGCGGAGGGAGGAGCTGCTCGCTCACGGTCTTGATCGCGGCCTCGGCGGCGTCCTGGTTGTTGTACGTGAGCTCGACGAGGTAGAGGCCGCGCCAGAGGTACGCGTTGCCGAGGCCGAGCGCCGCGGATCCGCCGCCGGGCGTGGGCTTCGGGGTCGAGTCGTCGGCCGGATCCCCGTCGCCGACGACGCGGCGGGTGAACATCGCGTAGGCGCCCTCGCTCGTGGCGAAGCGCGAGACGAAGACGCCGATCGTGGCCGCCGATCCCTCGCCGTCGACGTACTGCGCCTGGACGACGCGGCGCACGCCGTAGCCGTTGTAGATCTCGCACTCGCCGTCGAAGAGGCTGCAGATCTTGTCGCGCGCGAGCGGCGCGCCGTCGCCGAAGGCCTTGTCGCCGCCGTTGGGATCGAGGCAGAAGCCGCCCGAGGTCCGGGGGAAGTACGGGGCGCTCACGGCGTCGGCGATCTTCCCGCCGCCGCCGGCGCAAGCGCCCGCTTTTGCGGCCGGCATCGGCGGCGGAGGCGGCGCCCCGCGGGGCTCTTCTCCCTTGCTGCAGCCGGTGAGCGCGATCAACGCCGCGGCGATCATCCCCGATTTGCTTGGTAGTCCGGGGCGGGTGGGGCGAGCATGAAGAGCGGAGGAGCGCATGGCGGGCTCTCGAACTAGCACCTTTTTTCATAGCGTCGCAATCGTTAGTGTCCGGCCCTCTTCGCCCACTCCGGGAAGGGGCTGGGTTCCTGGCGAGACGCGTTCTGCTCGGAAGGGCACGCGCCTTGCGAGAGCGCCGCTTCTGGCAATGCTCTCCACCCCGCCCCGCCCCTGCCCACGCCGCGCGGCCTCACGCGGGTTCACCTTGACCGAGATGCTGGCGGTGATCGCGATGATCAGCATCCTCGCGGTGGCGGCCTCGCCGGTGTTCGTCTCGATGATGCGCGATCGACGGGTCAACCGCGCGGCCTTCACGCTCGTCGACATGGTCCGCACCGCGCGCATGCGCGCCGTCGGGCGCAACCTCCCCGTGCAGCTCATCTGGAACGCGACCGGCGGCAATCACAACGGCGCCACTGGCCTGCTGACGATGAACGAGCCCGTCGTGACGCTCTTCTCCGCCACGCGCTCCTGCCAGGGCACGTACGCGGTCGGCGGCCCCGTCGTGCAGGAGGTGACGCGGTTCGACGTCGGCAACGGCCTTTACGAGAACTCGGTGCTCAAGTTCATCGACGACAGCGGCATCGTGCGCCCGCAGGTCAGCCTCTGCTTCTCGGGCCGCGGGGCCACGTACATGACGGTCGGCGGCGTCGCGGCGCGCCTCGCCGGCCCGGTGATGTTCACCGTCACCAACTTCAACGCCGCCGCCAACATCACCGGCCTCCGGCGCAAGGTGTTCATCCCGCCGAACGGCGCGGCGAGGCTCGCACTGTGATGACGCGTCCGCGATCCCGACCTCGCCGCTCCTCCCGCGGCTACACGGTGATGGAGGTCATGATGTCGCTCGCGATCCTCGGGATCGGCGCGAGCGGCGTCATCGCCGTGCAGAAGGCCACGCTCCTCGCCAACACCAACGCGAAGAACCTGGCCACGGCGAACTTCATCGCCGAGAGCTGGATCGAGCGCCTGCGCACCGACGCGCTCCAGTGGAACGATCCCGCGGGCGTCCCCGATCTCGCGTCGGATACGCAGTTCCTGAAGGTCGCGTCGGTCAACCCGGTCTGGGTGATCCCGCCGACGGTGGTGCCGATCGGCGGGTCGGACGCGGACGTCGTCGGCGCCGAGAAGCTCCCGACGGATCCGACGCCGATCGCCGCGTCCGCGTTCTGCACGCAGCTCCGCCTGACGCTGTTCGATCCGAACACGCTGTCCAGCTACCGCAAGCTCATCCGCACCGAGGTCCGCGTGATCTGGGCGCGCGGCGGCCACCCGCTCGACTGCCCCACGCTGAACCCCGACGACACCCTCCTGCGCAACGACTACGGCGCCGTGTACCTCACCTCCGCCGTGCAGCAGAACACCGCACCATGACGACGCCGAAGAGCATCCGCAGAGGGGCCGCGCGCGGCTTCACCTTGATCGAGCTCGTCGTGGCGCTGAGCGCGGGGCTGCTCGTGTCGATGGCGGCGCTCTTGCTCTCGCGCAACGCGACCAAGTTCTTCCAGAACGAGGCCCGCATCTCCGCGACGCAGCTCGCGGCGACGCTGGGCATGAACCGCCTGACGCAGGACCTCCAGCGCGCGGCGTTCCTCTCCACGCGCAACAACTTCAACGACAAATCGCTCTGCAACGGCGGCGGGTTCCCGGCCTCGCTCAGCGGGCTCGCGGGCCTGCAGATCCGCATCGGCGGGTCGGTGGCGAATCACCCGGCGGATCTCGTGCAGAGCACCGATCCGCAGAACGGGCTGAACCCCGATCAGGTGATCATCTCCGGGAGCATGGATGCCTCGGAGCGCTTCGCCGTGGC
>JAWVDX010000235.1:0-5242 GCA_033857015.1 Gaiellaceae bacterium | reverse complement strand
CTCGTCGAGGCGGGAGTTGACGCCCACGTATTCGAACGTCTTCTTCGCCTTCGAGCCGTGGAAGCGCAGCATCCGGATCCGCTCCGCGAGCTCGCCGCCGTCGCGCAGCGCGATCAGGCCGCCGTCGCCGAAGCAGAAGAGGTTCTTCGTGGGATAGAAGCTGAAGGTCGAGGCGATCCCGGTCGTCGCGATGCCGGCGGCGCCGAAGGCCTGCGCCGCGTCCTCGATGAGCGGCAGGTCGCCGGCGGCCTCGCGCACCGCCTCGAGCGGGGCGGGGCGACCGAAGAGGTGCACCGGCATGATGGCCTTCGTCTTCGCGGTGATCTTGGCGGCTACGTCGTCCGCGTCGAGGTTGAACGTCGCCGGGTCGATGTCGACGAAGACCGGCGTTGCGCCCGCCTTCGCGATCGGCTCCGCGGTCGCGTAGAACGTGAAGGCGGGGCAGATGACCTCGTCCCCGGGGCCGATCTCGAGCGCGTCGAGGACGAGCGAGATCGCGTCCGTTCCGTTCGCGACGCCGATCGAGTCGGCCACGCCGAGGTAGGCGGCCGCCTCCTGCTCGAACGCCTTGACGTTGGGCCCGAGGATGAAGGCGCCCGACTCGAGCACCTCGTCGAAGCGCGCGCGGATCTCGTCCCGGAACGGCGTCCACTGCGCCCTGACGTCAATGTGCGGAATCGTCGTCACGCGAAGCCAGTGTAGAGGCTTGGCGGCGACGCAACAGCCACCAACCGGCCAGCGCGACGGCGATGAGCACCACGGCGATGTCGACGTAGCGGAAGTCCTGGTGGATCGTCTCCCAGCGGTCTCCGAGCGCGTAGCCGGCTCCGACGAGCGCGAAGGCCCAGGTGGCGGAGCCGACCAGCGTGAGCCCCATGTAGCGCCAGAACGGGGCGTCGAAGACACCTGCGGGGATCGAGACGAACGAGCGGGCGAGCGGGGTGATCCGCCCGAGCAGCACGGCCCAGTCGCCGAAGCGCTCGAACCAGCGCTCCGCCCGGGCGAGCTGCGCCGGCGAGAGGTGCACGAGCCGGCCGTGGCGCTCCACGAAGGGGCGCCCGCCGGCGCGGCCGATCCACCAGCCGACGAGCGAGCCGAGGAGGTAGCCGAGCGTCCCCGCCAGCCCCATCACGATCAGCGCGCGCGGCCCGCTGTGGACGCGCGTGCCGAAGAGCGCCACGTGCTGTCCCGCAAAGGCCCCGCTCGCGATCGCCCCGCCGTAGAGGAGGACGATCTCGCTCGCAGCGGGCAGCACCGCGTCGATCGCCATGAGGACGAAGACCGCGGCGAGCCCGTGATCGCCGACGAGCTGGGTGAAGGTCGAGGTCAGCGAGGCCAGCAGCACGGCGCGAGTCTATGCGACGCGCTTGACGCTGAACGGCGCGACCAGGTCGACCGTTCCGATGCTGTTCGTGGCGCGTACCCGGAGGAGCAGCTTCGCGCTGCGGACGAGGCGGCCGCGCCTGTCGCGGCCGTCCCAGGTGAGCGCCGCCGGTCCCGGCTGGAGCGGGGCGCTCGACACCGTGCGCAGGATCGCCCCGGCCGGCGTCTCGACCGTCACCACGACGGTGGCCGGGTGGGCGACGCCGAAGGCGATGCTCAGCGTGCCGCCGCGCGGGCCGACCCGCACCAGCGCGGGGTCGAGCGTGAGCAGCGAGAGGGTGTTGTCGAGCGTGAAGGTGCGCTCGATCGTCGACCGCCGGCCGAGGTCGTCCGTGGCGCTCACGACCCAGCGATAGCTCCCCTCGGGCAGCGCCGCCGGGCTCGCCTGGGCGCCGGGGAAGGCGAACGTGGGCGTGCCGGGCGGCCGGCGGCCTGTATCCGTCAGGTAGGTGCGCCCGTCCGGCCCGACGAGTTGCGCGGTGACGTCCGAGGAGCGCACGAGCTTGTAGGCGAGCGTCTCGCTCTCGGCGACGCCGTCCCCGTTGGGCGAGACGACCGGCTCGCTCGGTGGCGGGGCGTACGCGCCTTCGTAGGTGACGAGGAGCGCATCCGCGAGCGGCGCCTCTCCGCCTGCGGCGCTCGGACGGTCGAGGACGCGGCCGTCGAAGGCCATCGTCGCCGGGGCGCCGCTGCCGAGCGCCGCGCCCGTGACGGCGCCGAGCCGCACGAGCGTCGCGGCGAGCTCGAAGTTGGTCATGCCGACGCTGTAGCCGGGCTGTCCACCGTCCGCGACGACGAGGACGATCCGCCCGTCGCGCAGCTGGCCCACGGCGGTGCGGGCCAGGCGTGGCATGAGCTGGTCGGTCGTGAAGGCCTCGCCGGCGTCGAAGACCGGCTTCCCGTTGCGGACGAGCTGCGGGCCCCCGCCCAGCGCGTCCGTGACGCCCGCCCAGCCCGGTGTCAGCGTGAGGCGGACGATCACGCTCGACCCGACCGGCGCCTCGGCCTGCAGGATCGCCGCCTGCGTGCCGCGCCCGACGAGGACGGCTCCGTTCGGCGGGATCGCCGTCCCGCCCGCTCCGGTGGAGCGGCTGACCTGGGCGACGAGATCGCTGTTGGGCGCCGTCGCCGGGAAGGAGTCGAGGACGAGCTCGACGTCGCCCGCGCTCTGCGGCGTCGTCGGCCCGTAGGCGGGCGTGTAGAGCGTCACCGCGTTGTTCGCGTTCGTGACGTTGAGCTGGACGCGCCGGCGCTGCCCCGTGCCGTGCCAGTTGCCGACGTAGCTGAGCCTGTCGAGCCGGAGCAGGCCGGTCGCGTCGAGGCCGATGCTCGAGCGGCCTGCAAACGGCGCTGTCAGCAGGGCGCCCGAGCGCATGACGATGCCGGTCGGGTGACCGTCTGCGGCGAAGAAGTCCCCGTTCACGCCCGCGACGGTCGCCTGGCCGGAGAGCGCCGTCTGGAGCGCGCTCAGCTTCTCGAGGCCGACGACGGCCCCGTTCGAGAGCGTCGGTCGCAGGCCGTACAGCCCGCCCGGGCGCGGCGCCGTGAGCACGTGCAGGACGACGGGCCCGTGCGGGGTGAACGTCACCTCACGCGTGTACGTCACGCCGGGCAGCAGCGTCGTCGGCACCTGCGCCGAGGCGGCGGGCGCGGCGACGAGCACGAGGAAGGCTCCCCCCAGGATCAGCTTCCGGAGCACAGCGGCCTAAGGTAGCGGCTTCGCTAGTCGAACACGCGAACGTCGCGGTACATCGTGTCGCGTTGTACCGCGGTCTTGCCCATGGAGCGGATCAGGTGGACGAGCTCCTCCGTCGAGGTGCGATGCGTCGTCCCGGCTGCCGAGACGACGTTCTCCTCCATCATCACGGAGCCCATGTCGTCGGCGCCGAAGCCGAGCGCGACCTGGCCGATCTTCAGGCCCTGCGTCACCCAGCTGGACTGGATGTGCGGGACGTTGTCGAGGTAGATCCGCGACACCGCCTGGGTCAGCAGGTAGTCGAACGACGTCGGCATGTTCTCGTCGGACACCTGCTCGTCGAGCCGGTTCCCGTCCCGCTGGAACGTCCAGGAGATGAAGGCGCGGAACCCGCCCGTCTCGTCCTGCAGCTCGCGGATCCGCCGGAAGTGCTCGACCCGCTCCTCGAGCGTCTCGACGTGGCCGTACATCATCGTCGCAGTCGTGGAGAGTCCCTGCAATTGGGCCTCGCGCATGATGTCGAGCCACTCCTGCGACTTGGTCTTCTTCGGCGCAATGATCTTGCGGACGCGCTCCACCAGGATCTCGGCGCCACCACCCGGCACGGAGTCGAGGCCGGCCTCGTGCAGGCGCCTGAGCGTGTCCGCGACGGACAGCTTCGAGCGCCGCGAGATGTGCTGGATCTCGGAGGGCGAGAGGCAGTGCAGGTGGATCGGGTAGCGCGCCTTGATCGAGCGGAAGAGATCCTCGTAGAAGTCGATCCCGAGGTCGGGATGGTGGCCGCCCTGCATGAGGACGCCGGTCCCGCCGATCGCGATCGTCTCCTCGATCTTCTTGAAGATGACCGGCTTCGGGAGCAGGTAGCCCTCGCGCTGGTCGCCCGGGGGGCGGTAGAAGGCGCAGAAGTCGCAGTCGGCGGTGCAGATGTTCGTGTAGTTGATGTTGCGGTCGACGATGAAGGTGATCCGGTCCGGGTTGGTCAGCCGGTTGCGGATCTCGTTTGCGACCCGCCCGACCGCGACAAGGTCGCGCGAGCGGAGGAGCTCGACCGCGTCCTCCTCGCTGATCCGCTCGCCGTCGCGCGCCTTCTCGAGGACTTCCTCGACCGGGGACACCGCGATGCTCACGCGGTCACCTCGTCCCTGACGAAACGCAGGTCGGGGATGCGCTCGAGCTCGCCGGCTTCCTGCGCGAGCTCCAGGAACGTCGTGAACCCTGCGCGCTCGCGCGGCCCGAAGCGGTAGCGCAGCTTCTCGAAGTAGCGGGCCAGGAAGCCGGCCGGATAGCCGTAGCGCTCCGCCGCCTCGAAGGCGAGCTTCTCCGGCTCGGCGCGTGCGAGGCGCAACGAGGCGACGAACTGCTCCTCCAGCTCCACCAGCCCGTCGGCGAGCGGCTCGGGACAGGCCCAGACGGCGAACACCATCGGCAGGCCGGTGCGCTCCTGCCAGAGGCGGCCCAGGTCGTAGTGCGGGGTCGGATCCTCGAAGGCGGACTTCAGCGCCGCGTCGCCGATCAGCAGCTTCGCGTCGGCCTCCTCGCCGAGCGGGACGTGCACCGCGTCCGGGACGAGCACCTTCGTCAGCACGACCGAGGTCGCCGACTCGGGGGTGATCGCCACGGAGCGGATCCGCTCCAGCGGGACGCGCGAGACGAGCTGGATCGAGTCGACCGCGCCCTCGGATGACACGCAGAGCCGCGGGAGCAGGCGCAGCCGCTCGGCGTTGCGCGCGTACTCGATCGACGAGATCGGCGCCACGTCGAGCTCGCCGGCCAGCAGCCGGCGATTGAGCTCCGTCGGCACCCCGGTGGACTCGTCCACGTCCGCGTCCAGCCGGTAGAAGACCGGCGCCATGTTGACGTAGCTGATGCGGCCGAGGCGGATCACCAGCGCCTCAGCTCGGTGTAGAGGGTGTCGCGCTGCACGGGCGTGCGCCCGGCCTCGCGGACGTAGCGCACGAGCTCGTCGATCTTCTGCTCCGTCTCGGTGACCGCGCCGGCCGAGTGGAAGATCGTCTCGCGCACCACGGTGCCCTGGACGTCGTTCGCGCCGAAGTGCAGCGCGACGGCCGAAAGCGGCATGCCCATCATGATCCAGTAGGCCTTGATGTGGGCGAAGTTGTCCAGCATCAGGCGGCCGACGGCCATCATCTTGAGGTCGTCCGC
>JAWVDX010000234.1:0-5435 GCA_033857015.1 Gaiellaceae bacterium | reverse complement strand
AGGGCGCGCGCACCCTGACGCTTGCCGTACGCGGCCCCGAGGGCGAGACGACGATGCGGCTCTCGTGGCTCTCGACCATCGAGTGGCGCGACCTGCTCGAGCGCAGCGGCTTCGCCGTCGTCGCCTGCTATGGCTGGTTCGACCGGCGGCCCTTCGCCGGCGGAGAGGACGCCGTCTGGATCGCCCAGCGTCCAGCACATAGAGTGGAGCCATGATCATCGCCATCGTCGTCATCGCGCTGCTCGTCCTGCTCGCTCTCTTCTTCGTCTCGCTCTACAACCGGCTCGTCCGGCTGCGCAACCGCGCCGAGAACGCCTGGGCGCAGATCGACGTCCAGCTGCGGCGCCGGCACGACCTGATCCCGAACCTCGTCGAGACGGTGAAGGGCTACGCCTCGCACGAGCGCGAGACCTTCGAGGCCGTGACGCAGGCCCGTGCGGCCGCGCAGTCCGCCTCCGGCGTGCAGGAGCAGGCGCAGGCGGAGAACTTCCTCACGCAGGCGCTCGGCAGGCTGATGGCCGTCAGCGAGGCCTACCCGCAGCTGCGCGCGACGGAGAACTTCCAGCAGCTCCAGGGGGAGCTGACCAACACGGAGGACAAGATCCAGGTCGCGCGCCAGGTCTACAACGACACGGTGCTGAGCTACGACAACGCCCTCCAGACGGTGCCGACGAGCGTCATCGCGGGGATGTTCGGCTTCCAGGGCCGCGTCTACTTCGAGCTCGACGAGGCCGCTGCGCGCGAGGCGCCGCAGGTCAGCTTCTCGACTCCGGCGCCGGCTCCGCCCGTGCCGCCCGCGGACCCCGCTCCGCCCGCCGGCTGATGAGGCGCCGCGGCCTGGTCGCCGCGCTCCTCGTCCTCGCGACTCTCACGCTCGTCCCGAGCGCGGGGGCGTACCTCCTCGGCCCTGCGCGGGTCGTCGTCCGCGTCACCCCGACCGGCGCGCTGCTCGTCCGCGAGGACCTCACGCTGATCGACACGTTCCACGGCGGGTACCGCGACGTCCCCGTCCGGCCCGGCCAGGAGATCGACAGCGTGGCGGTGGCGGAAGGCGCGCGCCGCTACAGGCGCGGCGGCAGCGTCGAGCTCGGCTCGATCGGGCCTCCCGACCAGTTCCAGACGGCACGTATCAAGGACAAGCTGCGGATCGTCTGGCACTTCGACAACCCGAGCGGCGGCGCCCGGACGTTCACCGTCCAGTACCGCGTCCGCGGAGCCGCCATCGCCTACGACGACGTGGTCGACGTCACCTACCGGGTCTGGGGTGACGAGTGGAACCAGCGCCTCGAGCGCCTCGATGCCGCGATCGAGCTGCCCGCGCCGGCCCGCGGTGCCGCGTACAAGGCCTGGGGCGGGCCGCGCTGGGTGCACGGCTACGTGACCCGGGAGCCGGCGCGCGCGACCCTCCTCGCGGGACCGGTCCCGGCGCACCAGTTCGTGGACTTTCGCGTCATGTTCCCCCGCGCGCTGCTACGGGACACGAGCGGCGCCGTGCGCCGGTCCGGCCCCGGCCGGGCGATCGTCGAGGGCGACGTGGCGGCGAGCGTGCAGCGCGCCGAGGAGGGACGGCGGCACCTCCGGGAGTGGCGCGACCACTGGGCTCGAACGCTGGTGATCTTGCTGGCCCTCGGCTTCGGGCCCGGTCTCCTCTTCGTCTTCGCCCTCTACCGGCGCTTCGGGCGCGAGCCGCGGGTCGACTACGACCGCGAATACGAGCAGGAGCCGCCGTCCGAGCTGGCGCCGGCCCTCGTCCCGGCGCTGGTGGCCGAGCGAACCGAGGTCGGACCGGCCGAGTTCACCGCGACGCTCTTCGACCTGATCCGGCGCGGCGCGTACACCGCGACGCCCGTCACGACCGAGCAGTCGCGCTGGGGCGGGCTGCGCCACGAGTCGGTGGCCGACCTCGAACTGCGCGAGCACCAGCCACGCGAGGGCTTCGTGGCCTTCGAGAGCTCCGTCCTCGAGGTCGTGGACAGCGTCGTCGGCCCCGAGGGCGAGCGCCTCTCACGGTTCCGGGACAAGATCGCAGGCGATCGCCAGGCAAACGCGGCCCGCTTCGGTCAGTTCAAGAGCCGCGCTGCGACCGACATCGGCGAGCGGAGGTGGTATCGGGACCGCGGCCGGCTCGTCCTGGGCCTCCTCGCCTTCCTCGTCACCGTCTCAGGAGTCGTCCTCGTCTTCGTGGGCGGCGCGGGCCTCCAGCCGGAGCTCCGCTGGGGCAAGATCCTCCTCGTCGTCGCCGGTGGCTGCCTGATCGCGAATGGCCTCGTCCTGATCGTCGGCCTGACGCGAACGCCGCTCTGGCGGCGGCGGACCGCCGAGGCCGAGCTCGAGGCGCGCCGCTGGGACGCGTTCCGCCGGTACCTCACGGACTTCCCGCGGCTCGCCGACGCGCCACCGGCCACCCTCGCGCTCTGGGAGCGCTACCTCGTCTACGGGATCGCGTTCGGGATCGCCGAGCGGGTGCTCCAGGAGGCGCATCTCCAGATGCCGGAGGAGCTCCACCAGCAGAGCTCCATCTTCTGGATCAGCCCGGGCAGCTCGCTCGGAAGCGGGCCGACCGCGCTCGGCATCGGGGATCTCAGCTCGGGCTTCGGGTCCGCCCTGGCGCCGCCGTCGTCCTCATCGTCCGGCTTCAGCGGCGGGGGGTTCAGCGGCGGTGGCGGCGGAGGCGGTGGCGGCGGCGGAGGCTGGTAGCCGGCGGCGCCACTCGTAGAGCGCGATCGCCCCGGCGAGGGCGACGTTCAGCGACTCGGCGCGACCGGCCAGCGGGATCGTTGCGGTCGCCGCGCAGGCCGCGACGACCTCCGCCGGGAGGCCGGCGCGCTCGGCCCCGAGGACGAAGGTGACCTCGCCGGGCAGCTCGAGCTCCGGAAGCGGCGTCCCGCCGTGCGCCACCAGGGCCACGCGCTCTCCGACGCCCTCGTCGAAGCCAACGATCGGCACGCGGAAGAGCGCGCCCATCGAGGCCCGCAGCGCCTTCGGCCCGGAGGGGTCCGCGCTGCGCCCCGACAGGCAGAGCCGCGCCGGCCCGAGCCCGTCGGCCGCGCGCACGAGCGCGCCGACGTTCCCCGGATCGGACACGTCCCAGAGCGCAAGCGCCACGCGCTCCGCACCCGCTGCGGGCAGGTCGCCGCGGCTGAAGACGGCGATGATGCGCGGAGGATGGGCGAGCGTCGAGACGCGCTCGAGCACCGACGGCTCGACCGCAACCGCCTCGGGAAGACGCTCCTCCAGCACCGGCCGCTCCGCGTCGACGAACGCCTCGACCGGGCGGATCCCCACGTCGAGCGCGGCCGCGACGAGATCCTCGCCCTCGGCGACGAAGAGGCCGGTCTCGTCCCGCTCCTTCGCCGAGGCGAGCTTGCGAACGCGCTTCAGCCGCTCGTTGGCGGCGGACCTGATTACTTCGCGAGCCACTCGACCCAGGCTCCGTGGAAGTCCATGTGCGCGAGCAGCCGCTCGCCGCCCGGCCAGGTGCGCAGGCGCAGCGCCCAGAAGGAGTGGCTCTCGTCGTCGGGCTGCGTCGTCGTGAGGAACGCCAGCGAGCCGCTAGCGCCTGCTTCGTCCAACGCCTCGTCGAGGCGTGCCCGCTGCTCCGTGGAGAGGTACATCGTGGACGCGGTCTCGAACACCACGGTGAGCGCCTCCGGATCGCGTTCGGCGAGCAACTCAGGGAGCAGGTCCACGTAATCGCCCCGCAGGAGCTGCGGCGGGTCGTGGCGCAGCGCCGCGATCGCGTGCCTCAGCCTTTCGAGACGCCCCATCTGCCCCACCCAGACGAAGCACTGCAGGAGGAGTGATCCCTCCTCGGTCGTGACGTCCACGGGGCTGAGGTCGATGCCTATCCGGCTACGCACGACTGGCGCGACGTCCAGCAGCCCGGCGGGCAACGATGCGCGGAGGCCGCCTTCGAGCGCGAGCGGCGCGTCCGCCGCCCCCCATGTCTCCTCCCCATAGACGTAGCGGTAACGATCCCAGAGCAGGTTGAGCCCCGCGCTCGGGCCCAGCTCGATCAGGTCGAGCGGCCGCCCGGCCTCGCTGGCCAACGTCAGGAACGCCGGGAGCAGCCCGTAGCAGCGCTGCACCTCGTTCGTCTGGACATTCTGCTCGTCGACGAAGCGCGAGACGAAAGCGCGGTGCTCGACGAGCGCGGCGCGGAATGCCGGCCACACCTCGCCCTCGCCCGCGTACGCGCGCGCCAGCTCCGGCGCCCGCCCACTCAGCGCGAGGTAGTGCATGGCGCCGAGGAGCTGGATCGGCAGCTCCCACCGCGGCTCCGCAGCCAGCTCGTCGACGAGCGGCTCCTCCGCGCAACGTTCGAGAACCTCCGCAGAGAGGGGCGAGCGCCCGTCCGCGCGGCAGTGCTCCGCCTGCTGGCGGAAGACCTCAGGCTTCGAGAGCAGCTTTCGCCTGGAGCGCGATCGCCTTGAACGCCGCCGGCTCGTTCACTGCGAGCTCCGCCAGCACCTTGCGGTCGAGCTCGATCTCCGCCTTGCGGCAGCCGTTGACGAACTGGTTGTACGACAGCCCTTCCTGGCGGGCGGCCGCGTTGATCCGCGTGATCCAGAGGCGGCGGAAGACGCGCTTCTTGTTCTTGCGGTCGCGATAGGCGTAGACGAGCGAGTGCTCGACCTGCTCCTTCGCGTAGGTGTACGAGGAGTGCTTGAGGCCCCAGTAGCCACGTGCTTGCTCGAGAACCTTGCGCCGCTTCTTGCGGGCGTGGACGGATCGCTTTACGCGAGGCATCTAACTCAACCCCTTCCCAGAAGCTTCTTGACGTTGGGAATGTCGGCCTTGGCCACGGCGATGTCCTTGTCGAAGTCGCGCTTGACCTTCTTCGACTGGCCTTCGAGGTTGTGGCTCTTCATGGCGCGGCGGCGGACGAGCTTGCCCGTGCCCGTGATCTTGAAGCGCTTCTTCGCGCCGCTATGGGTCTTCTGCTTTGGCATTGGTCTCTCAGCTTCCTTCGCTTACCGGCTCCGGCTCGGCGGCTGCCGTCGCCTCGGTCTTCTCTTTCTTGGGCTTGGCCGCTGCCTTCGCCTCGGTCTTCGGTGCTGGCTTCGCTTCCGGCTCCGGCTCCTGCTTCGCCTCGGGCTCTGCGGCCTTCGGCTCCTCCTTCGGCTCCTCCGGGGCTGCTGCTGCGAGCGCCTCGGCTACTTCGTCCTGCAAGGCTGCCGTTGCTGCGGGCGCCTCTTCGTCGATCTTCTTCTCGCCTGCTGCCTTCGTCGGGCCCAGCACCATGACCATGTTGCGGCCATCGAGCAGGGGCTGCGACTCGATCTGACCGATCTCCTTGACGTCTTCGGCGAGCCTCAGGAGGAGGTCGCGCCCGCGCTCGGGATGGGTCGTCTCGCGGCCGCGGAACATGATCGTGACCTTGACCTTCGCCCGCTGGTTGAGGAAGCGGACGACGTGGCCCTTCTTGGTCTCGA
>JAWVDX010000233.1:0-2902 GCA_033857015.1 Gaiellaceae bacterium | reverse complement strand
TGACGGGTCTGTCCATCTGGGACCAGCGCACGCGCGAGTTCGAGTTCCGCCCCGGCCCGATCTTCGCGAACGTCGTCCTCGTGGACGAGATCAACCGGGCGATGCCGCGCACGCAGTCCGCCCTCCTCGAGGCGATGGCCGAAGGGCAGATCACCGCAGACGGCGAGACGCGGCCGCTCCCCGACCCGTTCCTGATCCTCGCGACGCAGAACCCGCTCGACCACGAGGGGACGTTCCCGCTCCCGGAGGCGCAGCTCGATCGCTTCTTCATGCGCACGACGCTCGGCTACCCGGACGCCCACGACGAGCTGCGGATCGTGCAGGCACAGCGCCACGTCCACCCGCTCGCCGAGCTCGGCACGGCGATCACGAACGACGAGCTGCGCGCCGTGCAGATGGCGACCGAGCACGTCTACATCGACCCGCTCCTCCAGCAGTGGGTCATCGACCTCGTGCGCGCGACCCGGGAGCTGGAGGTCGTGGACGTCGGCGCCTCGGTGCGCGGCTCGCTTGCGCTCGAGCGGGCTAGCCGCGCGTGGGCGCTCCTCAAGGGGCGGGCGCACGTGGAGCCGGCGGACGTGGAGACGCTGTTCGGGCCCGTGCTCGGCCACCGGGTCGTCGTCAACCCGTACAAGACGGACGAGGCGACGAACGGGCACCGGCCGCGGACCTTGCTCGAGCGCTGCCTCGCGCGGGCTCCGCGCCCGGCCTTCGACTGGGCCGCCTCGGAATAGCGTGGCCACGCCGCGCGAGCCGGTCTTCCCGCTGGTCGCGCAGCGCCGGATCACCGGTGTGAGCGCCGGAGCGCAGGCGAGCAACCGCCGCGGCCCCGGCTCCGAGGTCGCGACGACGCGCCCCTACCGGCGCGGCGACAACATCCGCACCGTCGACTGGGCCGCCTCGGCGCGCGTTTCCGCTGCCCGCGACGCGGACGAGTTCATCGTCCGCGACTACTACGCGGACGAGAGCCTGCGCGTCGTCACGGTCCTCGACCGGCGGCCCGAGATGGCCCTCTTCCCGGCGCCGTTCCCCTGGCTCGACAAGGGGAAGGCCATCACGGCGGCCGCGGCGCTGATCGCCGGGAGCACCGCCGCCGCACGCGGGGCGCCGGGTCTCGTCGACCTGAACGACCCGCACGATCCGCGCTGGCTGCTCCCCCGCCCGCGCAACGCGGCGAAGATCCGCCAGCACGTCTGGCGCGGCCGCCCCTTCACCGGGCCTGCGGACGTGCTCGAGCGCTCCTTCGACCTGCTCCTGCGCGCCCGGGGGGAGCTGCCCGGCGACACCTTCGTCTTCGTGCTCTCGGACTTCGTCGAGTGCCCCGCCGACGACGCCTGGCGGCGGCTGCTCGAGCGGCGCTGGGACGTCGTCCCGGTGCTGATCCAGGATCCGCGCTGGGAGCAGTCGTTCCCCGAGGTCGGCGGGCTCGCGCTGCCTGTCGTCGACCCGCGCAGCGGCGCGCCGGCGCTGCTCTCCGTGTCGCGGCGCGAGGCCCGCGCGCAGCGCGAGCGCAACGAAAGGCGCTTCGCGGGCCTGCGCTGGCGCTTCGAGCAGCTGCGGCTCGACCCCGTGCTCCTCGAGAGCGCCGAGCCGGCAGACGTCCTGGCTGCGTTCACCAGCTGGGCCGAGGCGCGTCGCCGGCGGCTACGGAGGAGCGCATGAAACGGCTCGCGCGACGCTCAGGCATGGCGCTCGCGGCGCTGCTCGTCGCTGGGCTGGCGGCGCTGATCGCCTCCAGCCTCGGCCCGCACCGGTCGACGCCGAAGCTCCGCGCACCGGCGGACGGGATCTCCCTCGCCACGCAGACCCTGACGCGCACTGCCTTCTTCGGCGACCGGGTGACCGTGACCGCGCTGGTCGTCGCGGACACGAAGCGGATCGATCCGCAGAGCCTCCGCGCGAGCGCCGACTTCCGGCCCTTCAAGGTCGTTGCGACGAGCCGGCAGGAACGGCGCAGCGGTTCGATCCTCACCGCGCGCACGGCGTGGACGCTCCTCTGCCTCGACCCGGCCTGTCTCCCCGGCACGGCGCAGCACGCGTTCAGCTGGGCGCCGGTCCAGGTCGCCTACCGGCTGCGCGGAACGTCGCTCCAGCGCACGCTGACCGCGCCGTTCGAGCCGGTCACCATCCTGACCCGCGTCGCCAGGGGCGCCGCGGCACACCCGCGCTTCCGCGTTCCGCCCCCGGTCGTCGACAGCGCCCGCTACAGGATCGAGCCCCGCACGCTGGCCCCGCTGCTCGTCGCAGGCGGCGGCCTCCTCTGCCTTGCGGTGCTCGGGCTGGCTGCCTCCGCGCTCGTCCGCACCCGAAGGCGCAACGCGCCGGCGCCGGACGCCTTCGCCCTCGTCCTGAGCGAGCTCCAGCTCGCGGCGCGCGGCAACGGCGACAGCGGCCGGCGCCGCCGCGCGCTCGAGCGCCTCGCCGAGCTCGTCGAGCCGCTCGACGCGCCGCTGAGCCACGAGACGCGCACTCTCGCCTGGGCGCCCGACGACCCGCCGCACGACGCGATCGAGGAGCTCTCCCGGCGGGCCAGAGAGGCGGCGTCCGAATGAGCCTCGCCCTCTGGGGGATCGCGCTCGCCTGTCTCGCGGCCACCTGCCTCTTCCTGTGGCGAACACGCACGGATGCAGCCGCGATCCCGCTCGCCGGCCACCCGGGCCTGCGACCCGCCCTGAGACGCAGCCACGCGCTCTGGCTCGCCCTCGTCGCGCTCCTCGTCGCCGGCACGCTCGCCCTCGCCCCGGCCACGCACACGAGCACGCCCGGCCGGCAGATCCTCCCCACCGACTCGACGGCGATGATCGTGCTCGACATCTCCGACAGCACGACGAAGTACTTCAACCAGATCGCCGGGACGCTCGACTCGCTGACCCGCGAGAGCAACCGCCACCTCGGGCTCGTG
>JAWVDX010000232.1:0-5339 GCA_033857015.1 Gaiellaceae bacterium | reverse complement strand
ACCCCACCCGAGACAGGTCACGGCTCGGAACGCGATTGGTGTGACGCTGCGCCCGTCGGGAGCCTTCACCGCCTGTCACGGGGGGCGCTGTGTCGGTAACGCGCCTGCCGGCACAACAAATCTGAAGTACGGCGGCTCGATTGCACTAGGGCCGTTCCGCTGCTCGGCGACCCGTAGAGGGGCCCGCTGCACGGTCAAGAGCAACGGTCACGGGTTTCTCCTCACGCGCAAGGCCGTCATCCGCGTGTGACGGACGGGCGGCTCGGATACTTCATCCGGGACCGGCGTGTCGTCCTCGGGAGAGAAGCTGAGGAGACGGGCCTGCCGCAGAAGCCGCATGACGTTCCGGGGGATGTCGCCGTCCACTGACTCTGCCGATACGTCCGGGAGCGGAGGAGGCTCGTGTCTCCTCAACCCCCACAAGGAAGGTCATTACATGCGGAAGATGTTCGCTGGGAACCGGCGGCGTTTGGTGCTGCCGGCTGCGTTCCTCATCGTCGCAGCCGTGTTGGTCGGCAGCGCAGCCGCCGCGACGTTGCAGAACGCCGGCTTCGAGACCGGAGACACGAGCGGTTGGTCGACGAGCGGATTCGTGGGTGTCAACTCGGGCTCGGCGAAGGTCGGGACCTACGCGGCGTCGGTGGCGACCGGAGACAGTGCACCCGGGACGGGGTCGACGCTGTCGCAGAGCGTCCATCTCAACGCGGGCCAGACGATCACCGGCTGGGCCAGGTGGGAGGGCGGCGACTGGTGCGGGTTCGACAGCGGCACCGTGTCCGTCGGCGGGACGACGGTTTGGTCGGCTACGAACTGCTCGGGAGCGGACGCGTGGGCGCAGTGGAGCTATACGGCTTCCGCTACGGGCGACTACACCGTCAGCGCCCACATCGAGAACACCGCCGACGCGCAGTACAGCTCGTCGATGGGCCTGGACGCCGGTGAACCGTCGACGACGGCGACCCCCGGTCGATGCTGGAACCCCCTCGGAACCGACGGCTGCTTCCAGAGCGGTCGGGCGGCCGTGTGCACGAAGGACGGGTTCCAGGACATTCTCGTGTCCCAAGTCAACGATCCCAGCTCGCCGTACTACGGCGCCGCACCGGCGGCGTACGTCGAGGGCTACGGCCTCGTCTGCACCCTCTCGAACATCGCATCGTACGGCGGTGACCCGAGCGCCTACCACGACGCGGGGTACAAGGTCGATCAAGTCGGCGGCCGCACCCCGGACGGCTACACGGACGCGGACTTTGGCGCTTGGTACGAGTACTTCGCCAAGAGCTGAACTGCGCCGCGCGACGGCGGGGCCTACCGGCCCCGTTGTCGCCCGGGGCGTAGGAAGCCTCGGCTGAGGGGCTCCTGCCTCACGCCGCGACGGCCACGCCGTCCTCGCCTGCCACGACGTGGACGATGGCGTGAGGGAGGCGCTGGCGCGCCCGCTCGACGACTCTTCGCTCGAGCCAGTTGGAGCGCCCGCGCGGATGCGTGACGATCACGATGAGATCCACCTCCCGGAGGCGCAGCGCGTCTTCGATCGCGACGAGCGGGTTCGCGTCGCCGATCGCGCCCTCCACGTTGAGACCGGTCCGGCGGAGGCCCTCGACGCAGGCCTGGAGGCGTCGCTCCGCGGCGCTGCGCGCCTGACGGTTGTCCGACGTCCAGAACGCGACGCGGCTGCTGAGCGCGGGCGCCACGATGTGGACGCTGGCCGCGGGCCCGCTCGCGAGGACGACCTCGCGGAGCGCCTCGCTCGCGAGCGTCTCGTTGGCGACGACCAGCACTCGGATCTGCTGACTGCTGCGGTCTGTAGGCATCTCGGCTCCTCGAGCTAGGTGACCTCTGCAGGATCGGGCGCCGTCCTGTGAGCCGCCTGGCAACCGCCTCGGGATTCGCGCCGAGCGCGCAGGTCGCACGAGGCTCGCAGCGCTCTCACAGAAAACCCACAGCGCATGCCGCTTTTCTGCAGAGATGAGCTTGACCAGAGCCGACGCACTGGAGCGCCGTCGTACGCCCGTGCCGCGTGTCCTCCCGCGGCGGCGCAGTCGCTCGGCGACCGTCGGCGCGGCGCTCCTCTGGCTCGTCCTCGCCGGCAACGCCGTCGCGATCTGCTGGCTCTGGGTGCACGGCGGCAACCTGCACCCGAAGACGACCGGCGACCTGCTGACCGGCCTCGGCCGGATCACCGGCCTGCTCGGCGCCTACTCCGCGCTCGTCCAGGTGCTCCTGCTCTCGCGCGTGCCCTGGCTGGAGCGGGCGATCGGCTTCGACCGGCTCACCGTCTGGCACCGCTGGAACGGGCACGCCTGCCTCGACCTGGTGCTTGCGCACGTCGTCTTCTCCGTCTACGGCTACGCCCTGCTGGACAAGATCTCGCTCCCGAGCGAGGTCTCGACGATGCTCGGCGGCGGCATCTATCCCGGGATGATCACCGCGACGGTCGGGACGGCGCTCCTCATCCTCGTCGTCCTCAGCTCGCTGGTCGTCGCGCGCCGTCGCCTGCGCTACGAGTGGTGGTACGCCGTGCACCTGACGGCGTACGCCTCGATCGCGCTCGGCTGGTTCCACCAGATCCCGACCGGCAACGAGCTCGTCCTCGACCGGGTCGCCGCGAACTACTGGCGGGGCCTCTACCTCGCGACGCTTGCGGTGCTCCTGTTCTGGCGCCTCGTCCTGCCGCTCGCGCGCAGCGCCGTGCTCGGGCTGCGGGTCGCGAACGTCACCCTCGAGGGCGACGGTGTCGTGTCGGTCACCATGGTCGGCCGCCGGCTCGACCGGCTCCGTGCGCAGGCGGGTCAGTTCTTCCTCTGGCGCTTCCTCGACCGGGAGCACGTCTGGGGCGCGCACCCCTACTCGCTCTCCGCCGCGCCCGACGGCGAGCGGCTGCGGATCACCGTCAAGGCGCTCGGCGACCACTCGGCGCGGCTCGCCTCGCTCCGTCCCGGCACGCGCGTGCTCGTCGAGGGGCCGTTCGGCACCTTCACGACCGCCTCGCGGAAGCGCCACAAGATCGCGCTGATCGCCGGCGGCATCGGCATCACGCCGGTCCGGGCGCTCCTCGAGGAGACACCCGGGGACGTCGTCGCGATCTACCGGGCGATCGGCCCGGAGGACGTTGTCTTCGAGGAGGAGCTCGCCGAGCTCGTGGAGGAGCGCGGAGCTCGCCTCGAGTACGTCCTCGGCGACCACGCGACCGAGGAGGGGCGCGCGCTCCTCTCGCCGGCCCATCTCCGCGAGCTCGTCCCCGACCTCGACGAGCGCGAGGTCTACCTGTGCGGCCCGCCGGCCATGACGAACGCCGTCGAGCGCAACCTCCGCGCCGCCGGCGTCCACCGGCGTCACATCCGCGTCGAGCGCTTCGCCCTCTGACCACCACCAACACACCAGAAAGGACACCGACATGAGACGCACACTCCCGGCGATCGCAGGCCTTGCGGCGATCGCCACACCCGCCGTCACCCTCGTCGAGGCCATACGCGCAACGAGCGCGGCCGCCGCGACGAGCACCGTCAGGGTCGTCAAGCGCACCGTCACTGGCAGCGAGGCGACAGCC
Organism: Gaiellaceae bacterium; assembly: GCA_033857015.1. Classification (GTDB taxonomy): domain Bacteria; phylum Actinomycetota; class Thermoleophilia; order Gaiellales; family Gaiellaceae; genus JAWVDX01. The sequence goes on along the minus strand of JAWVDX010000232.1, from coordinate 1,792 downwards.
GACCGCTGGGGCTACATCAAGGTCAGCCTGCAGGTGCGGAAGACGACGACCGTCACGAACGGCAAGACGAAGGTGACCCGTCGCATCATCAAGGTTACCGTCCCGGAATACCCGAACCACACCGACCGCTCCGTCTTCATCAACCAGCAGGCGCTGCCCTACCTGACCCAGGAGGTCATGCAGGCGCAGTTCAACCCGAACATCCAGCTCATCTCGGGCGCGACGGACACGAGCTATGCCTTCGAGCGGTCGCTCCAGGCCGCGATCGTCAAGGCGAGGAAGGTGTGAGCGAGGACAGCCTCCCGGGCAAGCGGAGGGTCGAGCACATCATGGGCCTGCCGATCCTCGTGGACGTGCGCGACGAGCACGTCGTCGCGGGCGACTTCGACAGCGTGTTCGAGTGGTTCCGCGCGGTCGACGCGACCTACAGCACCTTCAAGGAGGACAGCGTCGTCAGCCGCATCGCGCGCGGCGAGCTCGCCGCAGAGGACGCGCCGGCCGAGGTGCGCTACGTCCTCGCGCGCTGCGAGGAGCTGAACGCCGAGACGGCCGGCTACTTCGACGCGTACTACGCGGGGACGCTGGATCCGTCCGGCTTCGTCAAGGGCTGGGCCGTCGATCGCGCAGCCGAGCTGCTCGAGGCCGCCGGGCTGGAGAACTTCGCGGTGAATGCCGGCGGGGACATCCGGCTGCTCGGCAGTCCCGTGCCGGGGCCCGTCTGGCGGGTCGGCATCCGGAGCCCGCTCGACGCGCACAAGGTCGTCGCGGTCGTCGAGGGGAACGACCTCGCCGTCGCGACCTCGGGCGCCTACGCGCGCGGCGAGCATGTCCTCGATCCGCACAGCGCGGCGCCCCCCGGCGGGATCCTCAGCGTGACGATCACCGGGCCGCTGCTCGCCACTGCGGATGCGTACGCGACCGCCGCGTTCGCGATGGGCGAGCGCGCCGCCCTCTGGACCGCAGCTCTCGACGGCTACGAGGCGCTGACGATTCGCGCCGACCGCCAGCTGCTCTCGACACCCGGCTTTCCGCGCGCCGGCGACGACCGGCGGCTCGTATCGACGTCACAGGACGGGCCCAGCGACGGCCCAGTCGTGGCGTCGACACTCCTTCGATGACCGCCCTGGCGACAGCAGCGAACGCCACCGCCTCGGAGCTCGAGGCTCCGGACGTGGAGATCGTCGTGCCCGTGCGGGACGAGGCGCACGTGCTCGAGGCGAGCATCCGCCGGCTGCACGGCTACCTGGACGCGTCCTTCCCGTTCCCGGCGCGCATCACGATTGCGGACAACGGCAGCAGCGACGGCACCTGGGAGATCGCGCAGCGGCTCGAGCGCGAGCTCGCCGGCGTCCGTGCGGTGCGCCTCGACGAGGCGGGTCGGGGTCGCGCGCTCAGCAGCGTCTGGATGGGGAGCGACGCCGCCGTCCTCGCCTACATGGACGTCGACCTCTCGACCGACCTAAGGGCGCTCCTCCCGCTCGTCGCGCCGCTCCTCTCCGGGCACAGCGACGTCGCGATCGGCAGCCGGCTGAGCCGGGGCGCCCGGGTGGTGCGCGGGCCCAGGCGCGAGGTCATCTCCCGGATCTACAACGCGCTGCTCCACGCAGTCCTCGGCGCGCGCTTCTCGGACGCGCAGTGCGGCTTCAAGGCGATCCGCGCCGAGTCGGCCCGCGCGCTGCTCCCGCTCGTGCGCGACCGCGGCTGGTTCTTCGACACGGAGCTGCTCGTGCTCGCCGAGCGCAGCGGTCTGCGCATCCACGAGGTGCCCGTCGACTGGGTCGACGACCCGGAC
>JAWVDX010000231.1:0-3100 GCA_033857015.1 Gaiellaceae bacterium | reverse complement strand
GTGATGATGGCCGCGATGATGTTCCCGTCGGTCATGCCGACGGTCGCGCTGTATTCGCACATGACCCGAGAGCGCTCGCCGCTCTCGGGGCTTCTCTTCGCGGTGGGTTATCTCGTCACCTGGGCCGGCGTCGGCGTGCTCGCGTTCGTCCTCGCTCTCGCAGGGGGCTGGAGCGCGGGCGATGTGCTCGCCTGGGATCGCGCGGGTCGGTGGGTTGCAGGCTCGACGCTCCTCGTCGCGGCCGTCTACGAGCTGACGCCGTTGAAGGACGTCTGCCTCGGGAAGTGCCGCAGCCCGCTCGGCTCCCTGCTCGGCTCCTGGCGCGGCGGTCGGTTCGGGCCGCTGCAGATGGGGGCGAAGAACGGAGCCTGGTGCGTCGGGTGCTGCTGGGCGCTGATGGCGTCCCTCTTCGCGCTGGGCGTCATGAGCATCGCCTGGTCGGCGCTTGTCGCTGGGCTGATCGCGGCCGAGAAGACACTTCCCTGGCGGCGCGTCACGGGCTACGCGACAGCCGCGATCCTGCTCGCGCTCGCCGTCCTCCTGCTCGTCGCGCCCGATGCCGTCCCGGGCCTCACGATCCCCGGCCACGGCTCGATGCCGCAGATGGAGAAGATGGGCTCGTAGCCTCGCGGCTCGGTCGGCTTCGGCGTCGAATCGATCCGGACACCCGCGTCCGGTTCTACACTGTCGGGATGAGCGACACGATGCCGCAGCGGCGCGATGCGCGCCGGAACCGCGAGGCGATCCTCGAGGCTGCGCGCGAGCTGTTCGCGGAGTCGGGCGATGTCGCGATGTACGAGGTCGCCCGTCGCGCGGGTGTCGGTCAGGCGACCCTCTACCGGAACTTCCCGGACCGCGATGCGCTGATCGCAGCGCTGTCGTTGGAGTGGCTGGACAACCTGGAGCGGGTCGGCGCCGAGCGTGCAGGCGATCCGGACGGGTTCTTCGTCCTCCTGCGCGCGATCGTGGAGTCGCAGGCGCAGTTCCACGGGCTGGTCGACTGCGCCAAGGAGCCTTCGGCCCTGGCGAGCGAGCTGGAGCTCGCCCAGCAGCGGCTGGCGCAGCTGATCGCGGGCGCCCTCCGGGACGCGAAGAGCGCGGCGCTCGTCCGCGACGACCTTTCGCTCGAGGACGTCTTTCTCGTGATGGCGATGGTCGAGGGGGCGCTCAGCCGGGAAGCGGATGCCGCGGGGCGGAGGGTCGCTGCGGCCCGGGTGCTGGCGCTCGCGCTCGACGGCCTGTCTCCGGCGTAGGGCGACTTACCGGATAGAGCTGTCCGCTTTGTGCTAGCGTCTGAAACGGACGATAGTGTCCACTTACGGACGCACAAAGGAGACAGCGATGAGCGCCACCAGTACCGAGCGAACGAACGCGGCGACGCGGCGATGGAAGCTCGTCCGCTCGCCTTCGACCCTGCACGTGAAGGCGCGGCTCGCGAGGAGCGCATCATGATCGTTCTCCCGGATCCAGGGCCACTCAATGTCGACTTCGAACGCCCGGCCGACCGTGCGCACCTCGAGCGCACCGCCGCCGCGCTCGCCGACCGGGGCTTCCTGGCGCAGGTCGCCGAAAGCGGCGAGCACGCCCGCGACCTCGTGCTCGAGGCGATCCCGGAAGGCGCCGAGGTTCACCTCGCCCTCTCGGAGACCTTGCGCGAGCTCGGGCTCGCGAGCGAGATCGACGAGTCGGGGCGCTACGACTCGCTCCGCTCCCGCCTGAAGGAGCTCGACCGCGAGACGCAGGGGCGGGAGATGCGCAAGCTCGGCGCCGCTCCCGACTACATCGTCGGCAGCGCCCACGCCGTCACCGACGGCGGCGAGATCGTCGTCGGGTCGGGCTCAGGCAGCCAGCTCGGCGCCTACGCCTACGCCGGCGGGCACGTGATCCTCGTCGTCGGTCACCAGAAGCTCGTGCGCGACCTCGACGAAGGCCTGCGCCGCCTGCGCGAGTACAGCCTGCCCCGGGAGTGGGAGCGCATGCAGGCGGCGGGCTACCCGGGAACCATGCTGGCGAAGACGCTGATCCTCCACCGCGAGCCCTCGGCGCGCATCACCGTGATCCTCGTGCCGGAGACGTTGGGCTTCTGACTCCGCTCCGCGAAAGGCCCCGGAGCCGGGGCCTTTCGCTTGCATCAGCGTCCTGCGGCTAGTTGGCGCCGACGACCTTGAAGCTCTTGCTGACGAAGATGTGGAGGGGCCAGTTGACGCCGAAGTAGTGGACCTCGTAATCGCCGATGCTCAGCTACACGACGCGGTCGACGACGCCGCCCGGGTAGGCGGCCAGCGCGGCCTAGGTCGCGTTGTTCGCCGCCGCTCCGCTGACGATCGTCCCCGATCCCTGCGTGTAGTTCGCCGGGATCTGACCGACCTGCTTCGACGTTGACGGTGCGCCGCGCTCGAACGGGACGACCTTTGCCGCCGAGGAGGTCGCGGATCCGCCGGTCGGTTGCACGATGACCTGGCTGGCGGTGATGGTCGTGCCGTTGGTCATCCCGAGCACGAGGACGCTCACACCCTTCTTGATGGCGCTCGCCGAGGTCGCGCTCGTCCCCTTCCGGTAGGTCGTAGAGGACGCCTTCTTGACGGTCACCTTCTGACCGGCTGACGTCGTTATCGTGAAGCTCGACGCGGAGACGCTCGTTACCTTGCCGGCTGCGCCCCCTGTGGCGGGCCCGGATCGAGCGTTGGAGCCCCGGCCGCCGGGCCCGGGTTGCCCTGGCGTCGCCGCGGGGGATGTGGTTGTCGCCGTGGTGCCTGACGTGCCGGCGGTTGCGCTGATGATGCCGTAGGCACCGCCCCCGATCGCGAGGGCCGTGGTGCCGAGAGCGATGGACCTGGTGAGTCTGCGGGAGAACATTGGCTGACCCCTTTCTTCGTTGGTTGGTGCACTGGTCCCACGATGTACTCAGGCGTTGAGATCTCTGTGAGCTTGACCGCACAAGTTCCTGTGAATGTGCGGAGCTCATCGATCCCTGGACAGCCGCGAGCATTCTTGTGTACGCTCCCGACCGAATAGACCGATCGGTCTAATCGTGAGCCGAGCGGAGAGGAGCGATGCGCATGCGGATAGCGAAGGAGAACGTCGACGTCCAGTTGGAGAT
>JAWVDX010000230.1:0-5785 GCA_033857015.1 Gaiellaceae bacterium | reverse complement strand
CTCCCCGTCGAGACGATCCATCGCAACCCACGCCAGCCGCGGCGCCGCTTCGAGCCCGAGGCCACGACAGGGCTCGCCGACTCGCTCAAGGCGCAGGGGATGCTGCAGCCGATCGTGGTGCGCCCGCGCGCCGAAGGCGGGTACGAGCTGATCGCCGGCGAGCGGCGCTGGCGGGCGGCGCAGGAGGCCGGCCTGGCCACCGTCCCGGCGGTGATCCGCGACGTGGCGGACCGCGAGTCGCTCGTGCTGGCGCTCGTCGAGAACGTCGCGCGCGAGAACCTGTCCGCGCTCGAGGAGGCGCGTGCCTACGCGACGCTGATGGACGAGTTCGACTTCTCCCTCGGCGAGGTCGCGACCCGCGTCGGCCGCTCCAAGTCCTCTGTGTCGAACCGGACGCGGCTGCTCGAGCTGCCGGACGACGTCCTCTGGATGCTGGCCCGCGGCGAGATCACGGAGGGCCACGCGCGAGCGATCCTCGCGGTGCCGGACCACGACGAGCGCCGCAAGCTGGCGAAGCGTGTCCTTGCGCGCGGTCTGTCGGTGCGCGACACCGAGCGCGCGGCCCAGGCCGCCGGCGCCAAGCGTCAGAAGCGGCCGGCGATCGCGGCGGTCGACCCGGTGCTCGGAGCGCGTGCCGCTCGCGCAGCGGAGCGCCTCACCGGGATGAAGGCGCGCGTCGTCAGCGGCAAGCTCGAGATCGCCTTCGCCGACGAGACCGAGCTCGAGGAGCTGGTCGAAGTCCTCGAGCGCCACACGGCGTAGCAAGTACCCTCCAGGCAGGGACACGCGCCCGTCGACAGGGAGGTCACGATGAAGGGTTCCGAAAAACCGAAGCAACTCGCGAAGAAAGCACCGCAGAAGACCCTCAAGGAGAAGAGAGCCGCAAAGAAGGCCGCAGGCAAGTAGCACGCCTTCCCTCCGCCGCCGCGACCGACCCGGCGGGCGCGGCCCCAAACGATCGCCGTCGTGTTGTCGCCGCAGTCGACGGTGGCGTTCCTCGCGGCTTCCTGAGTGTCGGATGCCGGAGGGGATAGGGCTCCCGCGCCCAGCCCCGGAGAGCAGCCGGCGCTCAGGGAGCCGAGCGCGGCCGAGGCGTGCGCCGCAGCAAGGGCGTCCCAATCCGCGCGGCGAGGGACGTCATGGGCGATCCTGGATTCGAACCAGGGACCTCCGCCTTATCAGAGCGGCGCTCTAACCAACTGAGCTAATCGCCCGCGCGGCTGGGGATGATAGCGGCGCCCCCGCGGGCGAGAGTCAGTGCAGGATGCGGGTGCGGCCGACGTAGTCCTCGAGCGCGAGCAGGAACGAACGGCACCCCGCGAGCTCGGACACGGTGCCCTTCGTCTCGTCGTCGAGCTCGTCGTCGTGGGCAACGTGACGCAGGAAGCTGTCGAGACCGCCACGCTGGGACATCGCGGCCATGCGCAGGCAGAGCAGGCGCACGTCCTCCTGCTGCGAGATCTCCTCGAGCGACTCGAACTCCTGCAACCAGGGCACCGTCATGTGGTCCCAACGCCTGGCGCTGGCGGCCGGTTACGGCCGGAGCAGCACCAATCCGCCACCTGGCTACAATCGAACCAGGGCCATGGTCGAGATGGAGATCTACGGGGTTAGCTTCGATCTCGTCGGCAAGATGCCGATCGTCCTTCTGAAGACCGCGGACGGGAGCCGGTACCTGCCGATCTGGATCGGCCATCCGGAGGCGGCGTCGATCCTCATGAAGCTCCAGAACGCGACCACGCCGCGCCCGATGACGCACGACCTGTTCGTCGACGTGCTCGGCCAGCTCGACGTGCGCGTCGTCCGCATCACCGTCACCGAGCTGCGCGAGAACACCTTCTACGCGCAGATCACGGTGGCCCAGGACGGGCAGGAGGTCGAGATCGACTCGCGGCCCTCCGACGCGATCGCGATCGCGATCCGCACCGAGGCGCCGATCTTTGCGGACGAGCGGGTCATCGAGGAGTCGGGCATCGAGTTCGAGGCGGAAGACGGCGAGGAGCCGATCCCGGGCGAGCCTGTCTCGCTGACGCAGGAGCAGATCGAGGAGGTGACGTCGAAGTTCAAGAGCTTCCTCGAGGACGTCACGCCCGAGCAGTTCGCCGAAGGCGAAGAGGAGTAAGGCTCAGCGCGCCGCCTCGCGCTTGCTGAGCGCGAGCACCGTGGCGAACAGCTCCTGGATGGTCCCGTCGGGAAGCGCGCCGTTCGCAGCTGCGATCCAGAGGTCGAGGAGCTCCTGCTCGCGGCCCGCGTCGACGAAGGTGTAGCCCTGCTCCTGCTTGTGCCGGCGCACATCGCGTGCGACGTCGAGCCGGCGGAGGAACGCCGCGAGGAGGTCGCGGTCGGCCGCCTCGATCCGCTCGCGCAGACCGGCGAGCGTCTGGTCGTCTGCGTGCTCGCTCATCAGTAGTGGATGACGATCGGGGAACCGTAGGCGATGAATCCGTAGATGCGCTGGGCCACCCAGATCGGGATCCGCACGCAGCCGTGCGAGGCGGGATACGGCGGCACGTCGACGTAGCCGTGGACCGCGAAGCCGCGCAGGAAGTAGTTCGGGTAGTAGAGCACCCAGTCCCAGCCGGCCACCTTCCGGTACACGTGGAAGGTGCCGATCGGTGTGTTGCCCGTGGCGCCGGTCGAGACGGGGATGGCGAGCTGGACCTCGCCGTGGCGGACCACGAAGAGCACCTGACGCGTCTTGTCCACCTCGATCCCGTCGCCCGTGACCTGCGCATGCGGGACGGAGGCGCGGAGGAGCACGCGCCAGTCGGCGGCCTCGACCATGCCGGTGCGGGCCAGGCCGTTCACCTTCTGGAACGCTACGACCGCGTCGTAGGTGTCCTGGCCGAACGTGCTGTCGACCCCGGCGAGCGCGTAATGCAGCTCTGCGAGGCGCTCCTCGAGCGCGTGCACCGCGGGACCGGTGGCGCCGAAGGCCAGCCGGGGCACGGCGATCGGGACGAGCTCGCTCGCGCGTGCCGCGGCCCAGCCCTCGATCGGTGTCGTCGAGGCGCTGACGCGATACGCGCCGGCGACCGCGTGCGCGACGGTCACCTGCGCGCTGCTCCTGCCGCGTGCGCGAGCGACCAGGTGCGCACCGCGTCGCAGGGTGAGCGTGACCGCGCCCGACCCGCGCGGGACGACGCGCGCGACGACCGTTACGCGCCCGCCGGGCGCGGGCGACCCGCCGACCCGCACGACGAGGCGCGGGCGGACGACCACGGCGACCGGGTTGGAGACGAGCCCCTTGCTCGTCACGCGGTAGGGGCCCGGGCCGAAGACGTGGGCGCTCACGGCGAAGCTGCCGTTTGCACGGACGGGCGCTTGCGCGAGCGCGTGGGCTCCCGCCGTGAGCGTGACCGTCCCGCCGGCGCCGCTTGCGCGCACCGACCCGCTGAAGGTGACCCGCCGGCCGAAGCCGGTGAGGCGCGGCGCCGAGAGCGCGATCCCGTCGGCCGTCACCGGGGCGGTGTCGGTCGCCTGGCTCCCGTCCGCCTGCGTGCGGGTCAGCGTCACGGTGAAGGCGCCCGCGGCGAAGGTGTGCGTGGCGGTCTGCCCGTCGGCGCCCGATCCGTCGCCGAAGTCCCAGTGGTAGGTCGCGGCCGAGCAGCTCGTCGTCAGCGTCACCGCGAGCGGCGCGGCACCCTCGCTCGGGGTGGCGACGGCGCAGCTCTCGGTCGCGGCTCCGCCGGTTGCGGTGGCACCGGCGAGCGCGAGGAGGAGGGCTGTCGCGAGGGGAGCGAGGCGGGCCACGGTCTCAGTGGAAGCGGAAGTCGAGGGAGTAGAGGACGGCAAGGGTGTTGTACGCCCCGTGCAGGACGATTCCTGGAAGGATGCTGCCGCTCGTCACGCGCATCAGCGCGAGCATGATCCCGAGGAAGGCGAGCGGCAGGAAGCCGAGCACGAGGCCGTGGATCAGCGCGAAGAGGCAGCCGCTCAGGACGACGGCGCCCGGGACGGAGTAGAGCCGGGAGAGCAGGCCCACGCCGGCGCCGCGAAAGAAGCTCTCCTCCGCGAGCGGTACGAGGATCGCGACCGCGAAGAGGCTGAACGCGAATTCGAGCGTATGTCCGGCGATCCAGTGCGTCGGGGCGACTCCCTGCTCCTTGTTGAGGTCGCCGAACTGGCTCATGAGCGCAGACAGCAGCTCGACGCCAAGGACCGCACCGAGCCCGAGCAGCCCCGTGCGCCCGAGTCGCGCGGGTCTGCGGAGGCCGAGCAGCTCGCGGTACTCGCCGCGCGTCAGGAGGAGCGCCGGGATGCCGAGCAGCACGAGCTCCGCCGCGCCGCCCGCGAGGGCGGTCCAGTCGAAGAACGTCGTCGAGTCGGCCTTCGAGTCCCGCGTGGCGGTCGCCACGAAGCTGTTGAGGATCAGCACCCCGGTGATCGAGAGCCAGATCACCGCGCGGCGCGTGTCGCGCGTCATCTTCACGGGCGGCGGCTCAGCTCGAGCTCGCGTGGATCGCCTTCGACAGCTGGACGAGCGACTCGCCGATCTGCGGCCCCGGCTCGAGCAGCGCTGCGGGCACGATCGCGAAGCGCCCTGAGCGCACCGCCGCGACGTCCCTGAGCAGCGGGTCCTTCCGTAGCATCGCCAGCGTCGTCCCCGAGTCGGAGCTCGCGAGGTAGATCTGCGGGTCGAGCTTCGCCAGGCCTGCAGGATCGACGAGGCTGGGGTCGGCGTTCGCGCCGATGACGTTCCTGGCGCCGACGGCCCGCAGGAGCTCGCCGATGAGCGAATGCTCCCCGGTGGTCGCGAAGAAGCCGAGATCGACGAAGACAGTGGGCGCCGCGGCTCCGTTCCCGGCCGGCGCCACCTTCGCCTGCGCGGCTGCGATCGCCGCGACGAGCTGACGCGCCCGCACCGGGGTGCCCGTCAGCAGGCCGAGCTCGAGAATCGACCGCTTGACCGCTGCGATCGAGTCGCCGCCCGCGATGTAGATCGGCGCCGGAACCTTGTCGTGGAGCCGCCGCAGCTGCAGCGGCGCATTGCTCGGCCCCGCCACGACGAGACCGGGATGGAGCCCTGCCAGGAGGGCGCGCTTGGGATTCCCGTTCGGATCGGCGGCGAGCGTGGCTCGGACGCCGAGCGCTCGGAGGATGCGCACCCCTTCCTGGTCGAGCACAGCGACCCGTTCCGGGGCGGCAGCCAGGCTCACCGGCCCCACTCCCGCCGTGTCCTGGACGGTCACCGGATAGAGCTCGACGTTCGCGCCGGTGGGCTCGGCACGCTCCCCGCAGCCGGCCGCGAGCAGCGCGACGAGCGCGAGCACGACTGCCACGCCTCCCACACGGTTGCGGCTCCCCACGGTCATCCGGTCACCCCGAGTATCGCCGCAAGCGCCGGCGGTCCGCGATGATAGGCGCCGCATGAGCCGCTTCTTCACCGCCGAGGAGGCGAACGAGCTGCTCCCACAGGTCAGGGCGCTCGTCGAGGGGATGGTGCGCGCGCGGGCCAAGCTCGCGACCGCCGAGGAGGCCCAGGGGACGGTCGCCCGGGCGGTCGGCGGCAACGGCGGCGGGCTCGACCCGCAGGAGCTGCACGACACGCGCGAGGCGGTCGACGACCTCAGCGAGCAGGTCGGGCGCGCCATCTCCGCGCTGGGCGAGCTCGGCGTGATCGTCAAGGACGCCGAGCGAGGGCTCGTCGACTTCCCGTCCCGGCGCGGCGACGAGATCGTCCTCCTCTGCTGGCAGCTCGGCGAGGAGCGCGTCGAGTACTGGCACACGATGGACGACGGCTTCGCGGGCCGGCAGCCGCTCTGAGCGCTTCCCGCTAAGGAAC
>JAWVDX010000229.1:0-4660 GCA_033857015.1 Gaiellaceae bacterium | reverse complement strand
CGCGTGCTCGAGCTCTTGCAGGGCGGGCCGCGCGCCGTCCACGAGCTGCTGAGCGAGATCGACGTCGAGCCGTCGAACCTCTCCCAACAACTCGCCGTGCTTCGACGCTCTGGCATCGTGGTGTCGAGCCGGGAAGGCGCCTCCGTCCGCTACTCGCTCGGCACCTCGGACGTCGCTGACCTGATGACCGCCGCTCGGCGCTTCCTGACCGACCTGCTCGCCGATCAGGAAGAGCTGCTCGCAGAGCTGCGGCTCGCTGCGCAAGCCTGATGGGCCGCACCGACCAGCATCTGGCCCTCGCGGCGCCGAGGGGCCCGGCCACGCGTCTGCGAGCGCTGCTGCCGCAGGGGGCCGACTGGGCCGCGGCGCGCCGGGCGCCGGGGCGGAACGTGATCGCGGGGTCGACCGTCGCGCTCGTCGCCCTGCCGCTTGCGCTTGCGTTCGGCGCTACCTCCGGGCTCGGGGCGGAAGCTGGGCTGGTGACGGCGGTCGTTGCGGGTGCTATCGCCGCGATCTTCGGCGGCTCGAACCTGCAGGTCTCCGGGCCGACAGGTGCGATGACGGTGGTGCTCGTTCCGGTCGTCCACCGCTTCGGGCCGGGCGCAGTGCTGATGGTCGGCGCGATGGCGGGCGTGGTGCTCGTCGTGCTCGCGGTGCTGCGACTCGGCCGGTACGTGCGCTATCTCCCTCTGCCTGTCGTCGAAGGCTTCACGGCCGGGATAGCGCTCGTCATCGGACTGCAGCAGGTGCCCGCCGCGCTCGGCATCGAGGGGGCACATGGCGAGAAGGTCTGGGCGGTCGCCTTCGACGCGTTGACGGGGTTCGCCGCCGCTCCTGCAGCCGGGCCGCTGCTCGTGACGACTTGTGTGGCGGGAATCGTGCTGGCCGGGACCCGCTGGCGGCCGGAGGTGCCGTTCTCCCTGCTCGCGGTCGGCCTCGCCACGCTCGCTGCCAGCGTCCTGCCGTTGCACGTCGCTCTGCTGGGGGCGCTTCCCAGCCCGATCTCCGCGCCTTCGCTCGCCTTCGTCGACTTCGGCTCCTTCGGCGCACTGCTGCCTTCCGCGCTCGCTGTCGCAGCGCTCGCGGCCCTCGAGAGCCTGCTCTCGGCAACCGTGGCCGACGGGATGAGCGTGAGCCAGCGCCACGATCCCGACCGGGAGCTCTTCGGCCAAGGTCTCGCAAACCTGGCCGCGCCGCTCTTCGGCGGCGTCCCAGCGACGGGGGCCATCGCGCGCACGGCGGTGAATGTCCGTGCTGGGGCATCGTCGAAGCTGTCTGCACTCGTACACGCCGTCATCCTGGGCACGCTCGTGCTGAGTGCCGGCTCTCTCGTCGCGCTCATCCCGCGTGCGGCCCTTGCCGGCGTGCTGCTCGCGACCGCAGCACGAATGGTCAAGGTCGCCTCGCTGCTCGCTCTGGCGCGGGCGACGCGTGGCGATGCCGTCGTCCTGGCGCTCACCTTCGGCGTCACCGTCGCAGTCGACCTGGTAACGGCCGTCGCCGTCGGCGTTGGCGTGGCGGTCCTGCTGGCTCTGCGGGCAGTTGCTCGGACCGCGCGCCTCGACGAGATGCCGCTGGAGACGGGCGATCACTCCGAGGAGGAACGTGCCCTGCTTGCGGAGCACATCATGGCCTACCGCCTCGACGGGCCGCTGTTCTTCGCAGCGGCGCATCGCTTCCTCCTGGAGCTGACGGAGATCGCGCACGTGCGGGTTGTCATCCTGCGGATGTCGCGCGTCTCGACGATCGATGCCACAGGAGCAACCGTGCTTGGCGATGCGATCACCCACCTCGAGCGGCGCGGGATCATCGTGCTCCTTTCGGGTATCGCTGCCGAGCATGACGAGGTGCTCTCGCGGCTCGGCGTCGCCGACCATCTCCGGCAGGACGGGCTCCTCTTCGCGGACACGCCGCACGCGATCGCGCACGCGCGCGAGCTCCTTCGCGCCCGCGGAACGCAGCCGAGCGCGCGCGGCGCGCTGGCTGTCGCGCCCAGCGCGAGCTAGGACAGCAGCTCGCGCGCCTGGGCGGGGACGAGCGCGGCGTTGTAGAGCTCCGTCCCGGGCTCGAGGAGGCGTCCGCCCGTGCGGAGCGAGCCGGTGTCCACCGGGGCGAAGCCGATCTCGGTCACGAGGCCGGCGACGGCCCGCTTCGCCTCGGAGTCGTCTCCGGCGAGGAAGATCACGAGCCGCTCCGTCTCGTCCGCTCCGGGCCGGCCGTCGTCGCGCAGCCGCACCCAGTGCATCGTGTTGAACGCCTTCACGAGCCGGGCGCCCGGGACGACGTCGCCGACCAGCTCGCTCGAGCTGCGCCCGCCGGTTTCGAGCACCTCGCCGGTCCCGCCGTACGGGTTCGTCGCGTCGACGACGACCTTGCCGTCCCACGGGCCGTAGTCGCGCAGTGCGTCGCGGTTGCGCCAGGGCAGGGCGAGAAGGACGAGCTCCGCGACCGCGACCGCCTCGGCCGGTGTTGCGGCCCCGGCGCCGTCGAGCCGGTGCAGCTCGTCGCGCAGCGACTCCGGGCCGCGCGTGTTCGCGACCTGCACCTCGTGCCCGGCGCGGGCGAAGAGCCCCGCGACCGTGAAGCCGATCCGCCCGGAGCCGATGACGGCGATCCTCATCGAGAGGATCCTCTCATCCTCAGGCGAGTGGAAGGACGAGCTCGAAGCGGGCGCCGTGCGGTGTCCGGGGCCGGTAGCTGAGGTCGCCGCCGAGCGCGTGCGCGTAGAGCCGGGCGATCGAGAGGCCGAGCCCGGCCCCGCCCTTCGAGGTGCCCGCACGCTCGAAGCGCTCGAAGAGCTGCTGCTCGAAGTCGGGCGGGACGCCCGGCCCGCTGTCCTCGACGGCGAGCCGGAAGTGCCGGTCACGGGCCTCGGCCTCGAGCCGCACGGGCGCAGCGCCGTAGCGATAGGCGTTGACCACGAGGTTGGAGACGATCTGGTCGAGGGCGTCGCGATCCGTCTCGATCGTCAGGTTGCGCGGGATCGCGATCTCCACGGCATGCGGCTCCCTCGCGTCGATGCTGCGCACGAGCCCCTCCAGCTGGGTGCGGACGTCGATCGGCTCCGGCCGCACGCTCACCCGGGCTGCGTCGAGGCGGGAGAGGTCGAGCAGCTGCTCGGTGAGCCGGGCGAGGCGCTCGCTCTGTGTGAACAGCAGGTCGATGAGCTGGTCGACCTGCTCCGGGCGCAGCCGGTGGCGCCGGTGGGCGAGCGTGGCCGCCGCGCCGTAGACCGCGGCCGCCGGGGTGCGCAGCTCGTGGGAGGCGAGGGCGACGAAGCTGCGCTGCAGCTCCTCGAGGCGGAGGAGCTCCTCGTTCAGCAGCCCCCGCTCGAGCCCTTGCGCGGCGCGCTGGGCCACGAGCTCGAGCAGGTCGACGTCGTCCTCGGTGAAGAGCCGCGTGGTCAGCGTGCCGACGTGGATGACGCCGAGGACGCGGCCGCGCGACATGAGCGGCGCGCCGAGCAGGGACTTGATCCCCTTGGCGCGCAGCAGCGGGTTGAGGACGTCTGCATGGTCGACGTCCTCGATCACGACCGGCCGGCGGTTGGCCGCGATCCGGCCCGCGAAGCCCTTCCCGAGCGGGATGCGGATCCCCGCCTCGACCTCCTCCTCGATGCCCTTCGCCGCGCGCGCCACGAGCTCGTCGGTCTCCCGGTCGAGCAGGAGGATCGCGCACGTGTCGGCCTCGAAGATCTCCCGGGTGCGCTCGAGCAGCTCGTCGAAGAGCTCCTCGAGGCTGAGCGCGGAGAGGGCGGCCTCCGTGACGAGCTGGAGCTTGCGCAGCTCCTCGTAGGCTTGCTCGGGGCTCCGGCCGGGATGCGCTTCGGTCATGGCGAAGCGTATGTCCGCTTTCGCCAACCGTAACTCTCAGGGTCAGCCGGCGCGGCCGGAGCTCGCCTGGTGCGCGAGCCACGAGGTGCGTAGCGTCCGGGCGCGCGTGTCGAGCTCGCGCAGCAGGATCTGCAGCTCGTCGCGCTCGCGACGCAGGCGCTCCGCGCGCGCGATCTCCTCCGCGAAGGTCGCGAGCGAGCTCTGCGGATCCGCGCCCAGCGCGCCGAGCCGGCGCTCGCTCGCCGCGACAAGCCCTTCGAGCGTGCGCGCCCACGCGTCGCCCTTCTCCGCGAGCGTGCGTAGCTCCCGCTCGGTGACCGGTGCCGCGCCCGTCACCTCGCGCAGGCGTCGCTCGAGCGCCCGCTCCATCCTGTCGACCCCCAGCTCCGACACGAGACCCCCTCGTCGCCCTCAGCTCGAGTCTACGACCGCCCCGCCTTCGTGTCGAGGAGATAGCCCACGCTGCGCACCGTCTGCACGCGCCAGGCATGCGCCTGCCCGAGCTTCGCGCGCACCCGCCGGATGTGCACGTCGACCGTGCGCGCGCCGCCGTAGTAGTCGTAGCCCCAGACCCGCGAGAGGAGCGCCTCGCGCGAGAACACCCTGTTGGGATGGGTCATCAGGAACTTGAGCAGCTCGTACTCCATGTAGGTGAAGCTCACGCCGGTTCCGTCGACGGTCACCTGGTAGGTGCGCAGATTGAGCTCGAGCTCGCCGCAGCGGACGATCTCGTCCGTCTCCACGCCCTGGGTCAGGCGACGCGCGCGGGCGACGCGCACCTCGAGCTCGGCGTTCGAGAACGGCCGGACGAGCAGCTCGTCCACCTC
>JAWVDX010000228.1:0-2747 GCA_033857015.1 Gaiellaceae bacterium | reverse complement strand
GCACTGCTCACCGAGGCTGCCGAATCGCACGGGCTCGAGCCCGGCTTCTCGTTTGCGCTCTTCAACTTCGCCTGGGCGCCGGCCGGCGCGATCGGCGCGGTCGCCGGCGGCGCGTTCGCGGACGTGCTCGGCAACGGCAGCTCCTACCTCGTTCTGGCATCCATCTGCGCCGTGACGCTGCTCGTGATCACGCCCCGCCGGGTGGCGATCGCCTGCAACAGCTCGATCCCGTGAGCTTCTCATCGAAGCTCAGGTTCGCTCTGCAACCCTCCGCTCTTCGGCGGGTCGACTGGCCGAACGGCGAGGTACTGTCCGCGGCCGCCGCCCTCGCTCTGCCGTTGCGCACGATCGCCATCGTGTGTATCGTCGTAATTAGACCGATCGGTCTAATTACGAGAGGAGAGGGCGATGCGGGTAGCGAAGGAGGAGGTCGACGTCCGGCTGGAGATTCCCGGGGCCGTGATTCGTCAGCAGACCGACTTTGGTGACGTGCGCGGGTTCGACGCGATCAGCGCCGAGTATTTCTCGCTCTCGGCGGGTGTCGACACGACACCGCTCTTCGAAGGGCTGGAAGGCGACCTCTGCCAGTGTCCCCACTGGGGCTTCGTGCTGAGCGGACAGCTCGCGACGACCGATGCGAACGGCGTGCGCGAGACTGTCAAGGCGGATGACCTCTTCTACTGGCCGCCCGGCCACAACGTCAAGGTCGACGCCGACGCCGAGATCGTGATGTTCAGTCCCCAGCGCGAGCACAGCCACGTCATCACGCACATGATCGAGAAGGTGAAGGGCTAGCCGGACCGTGGCCATGCAGACGATGCACTCGACCAAGCAGCGCCTGCTCGATGCGGGACTGACGATGCTCCTGCAGCATGGCTACAACGATCTGGGCGTTCAGGCGCTGCTCGAGGCCACGGGCACGCCGAAGGGCTCCTTCTACCATCACTTCAGGGACAAGGAGGACTTCGCGCTTCAGGTCGTCGACCGGTACATGGGAGCGGTGCACGGAGGTCTCGATGCCTGCCTGGGAGACGAGACTCGTCCGCCGCTCGAACGAGTGCGCTGCTTCTTCGAGACGACACAGCAGCACTACCGCGAGGAGGGATACATGGGTTGCCTGCTGGGCGGGGTCGGACAGGAGCTGTCAGGCGTGAGCGAGGTGTTCCGGCGCAAGATCGAGGGGTGCTTCTCCGAGATCGCCGAGCGGTTGGCCGCCTGCCTCGACGAGGCGCGGCAGCGAGGCGACATTCCGGCCGGCTCCGATGTGCACCAGATGGCGAGCTTGCTGGTCGACTGCTGGGAGGGCGCTGCGCTGCGCAGCCGGCTGCGGCGGGATCCTGCCCCGCTGAACGCGATGCTCGACTTCTACTTCGGCTCGGTCGCCGCTACCTGAGCGCAGGACCCACGCGGCCCGTGATTCGCATAGGATCCTCTCCTTGCCGCGCGTCAGCCGGGACAGCAAGCTTCTTGCGCTGAAGACCGTCCCGCTCTTCGCGGGCCTGTCGAAGCGGGATCTTGCGAGCGTGGGGAGCATCGCCGACGAGCTCGATGTCCGCGCCGGCAAAGAGCTGATTCGCGAGCAGGAGCCTGGGCGGCAGTTCTTCATCCTGCTCGAAGGAGAGGTCGAGGTTCGGCGACGCGGCCGCAAGGTGGCCGTGCTCGGGCCTGGCGACTTCTTCGGCGAGATCGCGCTGGTCTCGGATCGTCTCACCAACGCGACCGTCACGACACTCGGCTCCGCACGCATCGTGGTCATCACGCGCACCGCATTCAGCCGCCTCCTGCGCGAGGCTCCTCAGCTCCAGCTGAGGGTGCTCGAGGCAGTGGCCAAGCGCCTGCCCGACGAGTAGACGCGCCCTACGTGTGGATCTGCGGCCGGCCGTCGGGAGGCGGCCAGGCGCCGAGAGGCCTGCCGATCTCCCAGTGGTGCCCGAAGGGATCCTCGATCCGGCCCAGGCGCCAGCCGTGCTCGTCGCCCACCGGCTGGACTTCGGTCGCGCCGGCTGCCTTCGCCTGCTCGACGGCACCGTCGGGGTCGGCGACGATCAGCAGCATCCGCGCCGTGCTCCCGCCGATCGACGCGGGACTGAAGTTCGCGTGGGCCGGCGATTCGTCGGAGACCCAGAACGAGGCTCCACCGACTGCGAGCTGGGAGACGACGTCGGGATTGTCGTCGGTTCCCCCGACCCGGTAGACCTCGACGGCTCCGAAGGCAGCCTTGTAGAACTCGACGGCGGCGCGTCCGCGCCTCACCGACAGTTGTGGTTGCAGCATCTGCTCATCCTCTCAGGCGCGGTCGTTCGCCGTCGCTACGGCACCGGCGGGAAGGTGACCACGGTCGTCAGACCGCCATCGGGTTGGGCTCGGGTCACGAGGGCGGCGCCGTGGGCTGCGGCGATCGCGTGGACGATCGAGAGGCCGAGCCCGAGACCGCCGTCCTCGTCGCCGTTGCGGCCGGAGTCGAGGCGTTGGAACGGCTCGTAGAGGCGATCGAGATCGGCCGGCGGAACGACCGGGCCGGTGTTGACGACCGTGAGGACGCCCTTTCCTTCGCGCGTGGCCGTTCCGATCTCGACGCGGCCGCCCGGGATGTTGTGGCGCGCGGCGTTGTCGAGCAGGTTCGCGACGAGCCGCTCGCCGAGCCGTGGATCGCCCGAGGCGCGGGCCGGCTCGAAGGAGGCGTCGACGCGCAAGCCGCGTGCCTCGGCGTCCGGCAGGCGAGCCTCGACCGCTGCGGCGGTGATGGC
>JAWVDX010000227.1:0-2771 GCA_033857015.1 Gaiellaceae bacterium | reverse complement strand
CGAGCGCGCTCATGCTTCCCTCGTCGCGCGGGCCACGCGGAAGCGCTCCTCGAGCTTGCCCCGGATGACGTCGCTCTCGACCGCGAGCAGCACGACGACCCCGATCACCATCAGCTGGAAGAAGGCGTTGACCGACTGGAGGTTGAGCGCGTTGCGGATGACGCCGATCGTGAACGCGCCGACGAGCGCGTTCCCGACGTGGCCGCGACCGCCCGCGAAGGCGGCGCCGCCGATGATCACCGCGGCGATCGCGTCGAGCTCGATCCCCTCCGCGAACGTCGGCGATCCCGAGGCGGTCTGCCCCGCCGTGATCAGCCCGCCGACGCCGGCAGCGAGCCCGCTCAGCGCGTAGACGGAGATGAGCACCCGGTTCACAGGCACGCCCGTCCGGCGGGCCGCCTCGGGGCTGCCGCCCACCGCGTAGAGCCAGCGTCCCCAGACGAGGAAGGTCGTCAGCACGATGACCGCGAGCGCGATCCCGCC
This sequence comes from Gaiellaceae bacterium, assembly GCA_033857015.1. Classification (GTDB taxonomy): domain Bacteria; phylum Actinomycetota; class Thermoleophilia; order Gaiellales; family Gaiellaceae; genus JAWVDX01. Next base: position 2,288 of record JAWVDX010000227.1, on the reverse strand, counting down.
GACGAGGAAGGCCGAGTACGGCACCCAGTGGACGCTGCTCCCGCCGAGCACCTGCACCGAGTGCGGCATGCCGGGAATGAGCGTCCCGTTGGCGGCCCAGAGCGCGATCCCGCGCGCGATGCTGAACGTCGCGAGCGTGACGATGAAGGGATGCGGGATCCGCCCCCAGACGAACACCGCGCCGTTGACGAGCCCGACCGCGAGCCCGGTGCCGAGGATGACGAGGATCACGATCAGCCCGTTCGAGGAGACATCCCTGAACACGAGCGCGCCACAGACGGTGGAGAGCGCGAGCGTCGCACCCACGGAGAGGTCGATCCCCCGCGTGATGATCACGAGCAGCTGGCCCAGCGCGAGCACGGAGATGACCGCCGACTGCGAGAGCACGTTGCCAAGGTTGCGCCCCGTGAAGAAGACGGGCGTGGTCAGGCTGACGACGATGAAGAGCAGCAACAGGATCAGCGCCGGCCCCGCACGCAGCCCGAAGAGGCCGGCCTTCAGTAGCCGATACGTGTCCATCCCCGTGGAGCGTGCCTGCTGCGGCCGCTGTGCGGAAGGGGGCGCCGAGGTGCCGTCGAGCTCCTTACGCGAGAGGGACGACCCGAGCATCGGCTCAGCGGCTCCCCACCGCGACGGCCGCAGACCACGCGGCACCCCGCGGGAACTCGTACGCGTCCAGCGACTCGGAGTGCATCTCCACGCTGTAGCCGGGCGCCATCGGGACGACGTACTTCCCGCCCACCACCCGCGCGGGCTGGCGGAAGTGCTCGTGCAGATGGTCGACCCACTCGGTGACTCGATCCTCGAGCGAGCCGCTGACCGCGATGTAGTCGAAGACGGACAGGTGCTGCACGTACTCGCAGAGGCCGACGCCGCCGCCGTGCGGGCAGACCGGCACGCCGAACTTGGCCGCGAGCAGGAGCACCGCGATCGCCTCGTTGACGCCGCCCAGGCGGCAGGCGTCGATCTGGCAGACGTCGATCGCCTCGGACTGGAAGAGCTGCTTGAAGACGATCCTGTTTTGAACGTGCTCCCCCGTGGCGACCCGGATCGGGTGGATCTCGCGCCGGATGCGCGCGTGGCCGAGGACGTCGTCGGGGCTCGTCGGCTCCTCGATCCACCAGGGGTCGTACTCCGCGAGCACCTTCATCGCGTCGAGCGCGCCCTGGACGCCCCAGTACTGGTTCGCGTCCATCATCAGCTTGCGGTCGGGGCCGAGGACGCCGCGGATCAGGGCGGCGCGGCGCGCGTCGTCGGCGATGTCGCGGCCGACCTTCATCTTCACGTGGCCGAAGCCGTCCTCGATCGCCTCGCGGACGAGGTGCTCGATCTTCGCGTCGTCGTAGCCGAGCCAGCCGGCGGAGGTCGTGTATGCGGGGTAACCGTCGCGGAGGAGCTCCGCCTCGCGGTCTGCCCGGCCGGGCTCGAGGCTGCGCAGCATCTCGAGCGACTCCTCCGGCCCGAGGACGTCCTCGATGTAGCGGAAGTCCACGCAGGAGACGAGCTGCTCCGGGCTCATGTCGGCGAGGAGCTTCCAGAGCGGCTTGTCCGCGCGCTTCGCGAGCAGGTCCCAGACGGCGTTGACGACTGCGGCGGCCGCGAGGTGGACGACGCCCTTCTCGGGGCCGAGCCAGCGCAGGCGCGAGTCGCTCACGAGGCTCCGCCAGAAGCCCGCCATGTCGGACTCGATCCCCTCGAGCGAGCGCCCGACGACGAGGGGCGCAAGCGCCTGGGCGGCGAGCACGCAGATCTCGGTGCCGCGCCCGATCGTGAAGGTCAGCCCGTGGCCGGCGAGGCCGTCGTCGCCGTCGGTGCGCAGGGTCACGTAGGCGGCGGAGTAGTCGGGATCGGGGTGCATCGCGTCCGAGCCGTCGAACGAGAGCGACGTGGGGAAGCGAATGTCCCGAGCCTCGAGCGAGGTGATCCGCGTCATCAAGCAGCTTCTACCACCCTAGACATCGGATGTCAAACAAGCTGATAAGCCCTGTATAGGTGGCTCCGAAGCTCATTTCGAGCATTCAAACGGTCATAGATCGGATGACTACCCGCCGGAGGCGGTGTACGTCGCGCCCTGCTCACGCAGCGAGGCCTGCGCGGCGGCAAGCCGGGCCAGCGGGACGCGGTACGGCGAGCACGACACGTAGTCGAGGCCGAGCTCGTGGCAGAACGCGACCGAGCTCGGCTCTCCCCCGTGCTCGCCGCAGATCCCCAGCTTGAGACCGGGCTTGGCGGTGCGGCCGCGCTCGACGGCGATGCTCATGAGCTCGCCCACGCCCTCCTGGTCGAGC
>JAWVDX010000226.1:0-4306 GCA_033857015.1 Gaiellaceae bacterium | reverse complement strand
GCAGTCGCCGCCGGCCTGATGCTGGGCTTCCTGCTGGACTGGCTCAAGGGGCGCGTCGCCATGGAGCGCAGCGCGCTCAGCCTCATCGGCTCCTGGCATGCCGTCGGACCCGTGCTCGTGCTCTGGCTCGCCGACGAGAAGACGATCGTATGGTCGCACTGGCCGCTGCTCGTCGGCGCGCTCGCCGCGCAGTTTGCGACGGAGCTGGCAGGGATCGCAGCCGCCGAGCGGATCGCCTCCGGCACGCGCCTTCGCGAGCTGGCCCCGCACGTGGGCCGGGCGCAGTTGATCGATGCGCTGCTGGCCCCGGTCGGCCTTGCGTTCGCGTTTGCGGCCCAGAGCGAGCCGTACACGCTCCCGCTCGTGCTTCCGCTCGTCTGGCTGCTGCGGGTGTTCGCCCGCGAGCGCCATGCACGCATCGGCTACGCGCTCGAGCTTTCGAACGCCTATCGCGGCACCGCGTTTCTCCTCGGCGACGTCATCGAGGCCGACGACTCCTACACGGGACTGCACAGCCGGCACGTGGTCGAGCTCTCCGTGGCGGTCGCCGATCAGCTCGGGCTCGGCGTGGAGGAGCGACGCGAGACCGAATTCGTCGCGCTCCTTCACGACGTCGGGAAGATCCGCATCCCCGCCGAGATCATCAACAAGCCGACGGAGCTGACCGACGAGGAACGAGCCTTGATGCAGACCCACACGATCGAGGGAGAGAGGATGCTTGAGCAGGTCGGCGGTCTGCTCGGCACGGCGGGCCGGCTCGTCCGCTCGTGCCACGAGCGCTGGGACGGCGGTGGCTACCCGGACGGGCTCCAGAGCGAGGCGATCCCTCTCGTGGCGCGGATCGTCATGTGCTGCGACGCCTACAGCGCGATGACGACGAACCGCTCGTACCGCGAGGCGTTGACGCCGGCTCTGGCTCGGGCCGAGCTACGCTCGAACGCAGGCAGCCAATTCGATCCGGCTGTCGTCGACGCCCTGGTGGCGGTCGTCGGACCCGACGGCTGACACGCGAACCGGCCCAGGCTTCGCTAGGCCACGAGCCCGCGCGCGGCCCACGCCTCCGCGGGCAACACGAACGGCTCGGCGGCGACAAGGGAGCGGCAGCGTTCGCGGAGCCGCGCTCGGGCAGCCTCGTCGAGGCTCGCCGCGTACACCCCGGCGGGCCCGACGCCGAAGGTGAACGGCTCCCACCACTCCTCGAAGGTCGCGTGCTCGACGCTCACCGCGATGGAGGTCTCCTCGACCTGGCGCAGCCCGGCCGCGCCGAACAGCTCCGTGAGCTGGCCCTCGACGGCGCCTGCCAGGTGCGACTCGCCCGCGACGTCCGGATCGAGCTCGCGGGCCGCGTCCCAGAACAGGCTGAGCGGCCCGCGCCCGCCGCCGTGATCCCACACGCAGGCGGCCACGACACCACCCTCCCGGGTGACCCGCGCCATCTCGCGCAGGCCGGCGACCGGGTCGGCCATGAAATGCACGACCAGCTGAGCGAGCGCGACGTCGAACCCGTCGCCTGCGAACGGCAGCTCCTCGGCCGGCGCCTGGTGCACCTCGACTCCGGGGTTGCGCTCGCGAACCGCGGCGACGAAGGACTCCGACGGGTCGACCGCGGCCACGGCGGCGGCCCCCAGGCGTCGCACGAGCTCGGCTGTCAGCGCACCGGGCCCGCAGCCGACGTCGAGCACGCGCTGACCCGCAGCCACTCCGGCCAGGTCGGCGAACCGGGGCGCGAGCGGGCCCGAGAACCGGCCCATGAAGCGGTCGTACGCGTCGGCGGTCACGGCGAAGCTCACCGCGGGAGACTATCCCGAGTGACCCATATGGAGTAGGCGCAGCCTGTCCCCCGGCCGCGAGCATTGATGGCATGGAGCAAAGGACGCCCCCGGAGCGGGGCAACGAGGCCTGCGGCGACTCGGGGTTCCGGGAGCTGGTGGAGAAGCTGCCCCTGGTGACCTTTGTCGAGTCACCCGGCCCTGAGGGACGGACGCTCTACGTCAGCCCGCAGATCGAGCAGATGCTCGGCTACCCGGCACAGGCGTGGCTCGACGATCGTGACCTCTTCCTCCGCGTCCTCCATCCGGACGACGTCGAGCGGATGCGCGCCGAGCCCGAGGAGCCGGAGCCTACGGCCGTGTTCCGGGTCGTGGCGCGCGACGGAAAGGTCTTCACCGTCCAGAGCGGGCGCGTGCTCGTGCGCGACGACGCCGGCGCGCCGCTGCACACGCTCGGCTTCTGGGTCGACGTCGGCGACCGGCTGCGGCTCGAGGAGGAGCTGCGCCAGGCGCAGAAGCTCGAGGCGATCGGCAAGCTGGCCGCCGGGATCGCGCACGACTTCAACAACCTCCTCCTCGTCCAGCGCGGCTACGGGGAGCTGGCCGTCCGGCACCTGGAGCGTGGCGAACACGACGCGGCGCGCGAGCACATCGGCGAGATGCTGGACGCCGGCGACCGCGCCGCCGATCTGACCCACCAGCTGCTTGCCTTCGCCCGCCGGCAGGTGCTCGACCTCGAAGTGCTCGACCTGAGCCTGGTCGCCTCGGAGCTCGAGCGGCTGCTGCGCCGCCTGCTCCGTGACAACGTCACCCTGGTCGCCGAGACGGCTCCGGCGCCGGTCTTCGTCCGCGCCGACCGCGGTCAGCTCGAGCAGGTGATCGCGAACCTGGCGATCAACGCGCGCGACGCGATGCCCGAAGGCGGCCGTCTGCGGATCGCCGTCTCGACCGCCGACGGAGGCCGCACCGCCACGCTGACCGTCTCCGACACCGGCGTGGGGATGAACCCGGAGACGGCGGAGCGGATCTTCGAGCCGTTCTTCACCACCAAGGCGCCCGAGGGCACCGGCCTGGGCCTCGCGACCGTGCAGGGGATCGTCTCCCAGTGCGGCGGCGAGATCGCCGTGTGCAGCACGCCCGGCAGCGGCACGACCTTCACCATCGCCCTGCCGACGACCGCGCCGCCCGAAGCCGTTGCCGGCACGGACGAGACAGCGGGGCCGAGGAGTGGCGGCGAGACGATCCTGGTCGTCGAGGACGAGGAGTCCGTCCGCGTGACGGTGACCAGGATGCTCGAGGCCCGCGGCTACCGCGTGCTCCCGGCCGGGAACAGCGAGGACGCGCTCGAGATCGCCCGGGCCCACGACGGCGAGCTCGACCTCCTGCTCACCGACGTCGTCCTGCCCGGCGCTAGCGGCCGCGCGACGGCCGAGTCGATCCGGGAGTCGAGGCCCGCGATCAAGGTCCTCTACATGTCCGGGTACGGGGAGGACAGGGCCATCCCGCCGGGCGCCGGCGACGACCCGCTCGAAAGCTTCATCCAGAAGCCGTTCACCGGCGAGGAGCTCGCCCGCGAGGTGCGCCGGCTCCTCGACAGCGGCTCGCCGTGAGCTAGGCGGAACCCGGCGAGCGTGGGATCATGGAGGCATGCCGGACCGGCGCGGGCCGCTCCAGATCGCTGCGTTGCTCGGCGGGGACATCGACGACGCATTCGAACACCTGCGCGTCCCTGCCTGGATCGTCGACCGCGCCGGCGTCGTCCGCTGGGAGAACGCGCGCTCGATCGAGCTCTTCGGCGACGTCCGCGGTCGCCCCTTCGGTGAGGCGATGGCGCCGGAAACGCATCCGCGCGTGCGACTCGAGTTCACGAAGAAGATCCTGAGCACGGCGCGGACGTCGGACTACTCGGCTGTATTCCTGAGCCCTTCCGGCGAGCGCATTCCGCTGGAGATCCACGCGGTCGCGATCGAAGACGGCGAGCGGGCCGTCGGCGTCTTCGGCATCGCCGCCGTGGACGAGACCGGGCCTGCTCCTCCGCCGTTGCGCCGCGACCTCACGCCACGCCAGTACGAGGTGCTCCGGGCGCTCGGACGCGGCTGCTCGACGCAGCAGATCGCGGACGCGCTCACCCTCTCCCGTGAGACCGTTCGCAACCACATCCGCGGGCTGTTCCGCGCCCTGCAGGTCCATTCGCGGCTCGAGGCAGTCGCGCAAGGCCGGGACCGCGGCCTGATCGACTGACGGCGCAGGGTCACCGGCTTCCGCGAGAATCAGCCGGTGGCCGAGCAGCCCTACTCCGGACGGACGGCGTGGTCGCGCAACCTCGCCGCGCCGCTCGGCGACTTCCTGCGGACCGAGACAGGCAGCGCCGCGATCCTCCTCGCGGCGACGATCGCCGCGCTCGTCTGGGTGAATGCCGACGCGTCCTCGTACGAGCAGGTCTGGCGGACGCGGCTCTCGATCCAGGTCGGGGACGTTGGGGTCGCGCAGGATCTCAGGGGCTGGGTGAACACCGGGCTGATGACCTTCTTCTTCTT
>JAWVDX010000225.1:0-6233 GCA_033857015.1 Gaiellaceae bacterium | reverse complement strand
CGAGCGTCGCGCCCGGCCTCCCATACCAGTCGTGCGCATCGTGGAACGACACCCCTTGCTGGTCGGCTCCGAGCGCCTCGCGCAGCAAGACGATCCGCTCCGGGCTCGTGACGGCGACGGCAACGTGCGCCGCCTGGACAGCTTCCGCGAGGAACGGCCCCAGCGTGGCGGCGTACTCGTCGTCGGTGCGGTAGATGAACGCCTCGTGAATCAAGCGGGCCTCATGTCTGGGATGCGCCAACGATAGCGGCATGTTTCGTTTTCTCCGAGTCGGTTACTAGACAGATCGGTCTATCGCAGAAACACCAAGTGGACCAGTTGGTTTTCCCAAGGCAAGCGCTCCGAAACCAAGGTGGTGGTCGTAATGACAACGGGACAGGCGGACACGAGCTACGAGGCGCTGTTCGAGGCTCATCCGCAGCCGATGTGGGTGTTCGATCGCGAGTCTCTTCGCTTCCTCGCCGTCAACGAGGCGGCGGTCGCGGCGTACGGCTACGCACGTTCGGCGTTCCTCGCGATGACCATCGCCGACATCCGTCCGGCGGAGGACGGGCGGGCGCTCGAGGCCGGCGCCTCGCGGCACCGCAAGCAGGATGGCTCGCTGATCGACGTCCGTGTCCGGTCGAATCCGATCTCGTTCGCAGGGCGCGACGCATGCCTCGTGCTCGTCGAGGACGTGACCGCCGAGAGCCGCCTCGAGGAACAGCTGCGCCAGTCGCAGAAGATGGAGGCGATCGGCAACCTCGCCGGCGGGATCGCGCACGACTTCAACAACATCCTGCTCGTCATCCGTGGGCACAGCTCGCTGCTCCTGGAGGAGCTCCCCGAGGGCCGGCTGCGCTCGAGTGTCGAGCAGATCGACTGCGCCGCGGCGCGCGCGGCGGAGTTCACGCACCAACTGCTCGCGTTCAGCCGGCAGCAGGCGCTGGAGCCCGAGGTCGTCGATCTCAACGCGCTCGTCACCGAGATGCTCGCCATGCTCGACCGCATGCTGGGCGACGTCGAGGTCGACCTCCGCCTCGCGCCCGATGCGGCGCCGGTCGTGGTCGATCGGGCCCGCCTTGGCCAGGCGATTCTCAACCTCGTCGTCAACGCGCGTGACGCGATGCCGGGCGGAGGCACGTTGACCGTCCGAACGGCCAATGTCGAGCGCGACGCAACCGACACGTCACCCGACGCCGACGTGCTGCCGGGCCCGCACGTGCTCCTGCAGGTGACCGACTCCGGGATCGGGATGGATGCCGAGACGCAGAGCCGGGTGTTCGAGCCGTTCTTCACGACGAAGGAGGCCGGGAGCGGGCTCGGCCTGGCAACCGTCTTCGGCCTGGTCAGGCAGAGCTACGGCTCGATCGCGCTCGAGAGCGAGCCTGACCACGGCAGCACGTTCAAGCTCTACTTCCCCAGTGCGCAGGGGGTTGTCCATCCGCCGCAGGCGCGTGCCGAGCCGCCCGCGCTCGACGTCAACGAGACGATCCTGCTCGTCGACGACGACGAGGACGTCCGCACGCTCGTCCTGGCAGTGCTCGAGTCCTACGGCTACACGGTGCTCACCGCCGCCAGCGGCGCCGAGGCGCTCCAGCTTGCCGAGCGCGCCCAGGGCTCGATCGACCTGCTCATGACCGACATGGTGATGCCGCGCATGACGGGTCGCGAGCTGGCGGAGAAGATCCAGGCCCTCGACCCTCGGGTCCGCGTCCTCTTCACATCCGGCTTCCCGATGGAGACGGCGCTCTCCGGCGCGTCGGTCGAGCTGGAGCGGTACGGGTTCATCGAGAAGCCGTACCTGCCCATGGAGTTGGCGCGCAAGCTCCGCGAGCTTCTCGACTAGTGGGCTAATGTCCGTCTCGCCCGTGGAGCCCGACGAGCGCATCGGTCGCCTCTCCCTCGCGCGCAAGGTCGAGCTGCTGAGCGGGCGCGACAACTGGTCGCTGCCCCCGGCCGAGGAGATCGGGCTCGCGGCGATCGTCATGGCGGACGGGCCCAACGGCGTGCGCTTCGGCAGTCCCTTCGACGAGCGCCATCCCGCGCCGGTCGTCCCGAACGCGAGCGCCCTCGCGGCGACCTGGAACGAGGCGCTTGTCGAGGAGATCGGCGCTCTCCTCGGCGCGAGCGCCCGGGCCTTCGGCGTCCACGTGCTCCTCGCGCCGACCGTGAACATGCATCGCACCCCGCTCGCGGGGCGCAACTTCGAGTGCTACTCCGAGGATCCGCTCCTCGCGGGGCTGCTCGCGGCCGCTTTCGTGCGTGGCGTCCAGGGCACGGGCGTCGCGGCGACCGTCAAGCACGTCGTCTGCAACGACGCCGAGACGAACCGCGACAGCGGGAGCTCCGAGCTCGACGAGCGCACGCTGCGCGAGCTGTACCTCCGCCCGTTCGAGCTGGCGATCGCCGGCGGCAGGCCGTGGGCCGTGATGAGCGGCTACAACCGGATGCGCGGGACGTTCATGGCCGAGCACCCCGTCCTCGACCAGCTCCGCGACGAGCTCGGCTTCGACGGCGTCGTCATCTCCGACTGGTCGGGCGTGAAGAGCACGGTGCCGACGGCGCTCGGCGGGCTGGACATCGAGATGCCGGGGCCGCCGAAGTACTGGGGCGAGAAGCTCCTCGCGGCGGTCGAGTCCGGTGAGGTTCCGGAGGCGAAGCTGGACGAGAAGCTGACCCGCCTGCTCGAGCTGGCCCGCCGCGTCGGAGCGCTCGACGCAGAGCCGCGTTCGCAGAGCCTGCAGCCCGAGTCGACGCTGCCGCGCAGGGCCGCGGCGGAGTCGTTCCTGCTCCTCCCCAACGAGGGTGGCCTACTGCCGCAGGCGGGTGCACGCCGGATCGCGGTGCTCGGGCCGCTCGCGGCCCGCGCCGAGACCCAGGGCGGCGGCGCCGCGAACCTGCAGCCGCAGCACGTGACCTCGCTGCTGGATGCGCTGCCCGCGGCGCTCGGCGACGGCGTCGAGCTTGTCTTCGAGCCGGGCTACGAGCCTGCGATCCTGCCGCGGCTCGACCTCGGCTGGCTCGACGGCGGCGGCTTCACCGTCGACTACCTCGATCCGGCCGACCCGGAAGGCGAGCCGCTCGCGACGGAGCACCGTGCGAGCGACCGCTACCTCATGTCGCAGACCCCGGTGGGAGGACGGCCGTCCGAGGTCGTCATCCGCATGCGCGCAACGCTTACCCCGCCGCTGGACGGGACGTACACGTTCGGGCTCTCGTGCTCGGGCGCGGCGACCCTCGAGGTGAACGGCGCCCGCCTCTTCGAGGTCGACGCCGATCACGACATCGACCACTTCGACGTCTTCGCCGGCAGGCTCAGGGGACGCGGCACCGTCGATCTGGTGGCCGGACAGCCGGTTCCGTTCGAGCTCGTGTTCCGCGGCAAGCGGGCCGGCCGCCTCAACCAGGACGGGCTGATCGGGCTCCGTTGCGCGCCCCCGGCGCCGGCGGATCTGCTGGAGCGCGCGGTCGAGGCGGCCCGCTCGGCCGACGTGGCGATCGTGGTCGTCGGGCTCGGCGACGCGATCGAGTGCGAGGGCTTCGACCGCGAGTCGGCGGAGCTCCCGGCGGAGCAGCGCGCCCTCGTCGAGGCGGTCGTGGCGGCGCAGCCGCGAACCGTTGCGATCGTGAACGCGGGCGCGCCCGTCCTCCTCGACTGGGCCGCCGACGTGCCCGCCCTTCTCTGGGCCTGGTACGGAGGACAGGACATCGGCGCCGCTCTCGCCGACGTCTTGACCGGCGCCGCGGAGCCGGGCGGGCGCCTGCCGACCTCGCTGGCCGCCCGCGCCGAGGACTTCGCCGTCCTCGATCCGACCCCTGACGCGGCGAACGAGTGGCACTACGACGAGGGCCTGCTGATCGGCTATCGCCACTTCGACCGGAGCGAGCTCGAGCCGGCGTTCCCGTTCGGGCACGGGCTCGGCTACACCGACTTCGCCTACGCGGGCCTCGACGTCGAAGGGACCGCGGCTGGCGCGACCGTGGCGGTGGAGATCCGCAACAACGGCTCCCGCCGCGGCAAGGAGGTCGTCCAGGTCTACGTCGCACCCGCGGACACCGACGCGACGCGACCGGTGCGCGATCTGCGCGCGTTCGCCACCGTCGAGCTCGACCCGGGCGAGGCGCGCACAGTGCGCCTCGCTCTCGACGCGCGCGCGTTCGCCGGCTGGGACACCGCCGCAGGAGCCTGGGCGCCGCTCCCCCGCCCGTACGAGATCGCGGTCGGCCGCTCCTCGCGCGACTTGCGCCTGCGCGCCGAGCTTCCCTAGCCCTTCGCGACGCGCGCCAGCAGCTGCAAGACGGCGTCGTCGACCACCGAGTGGCCGCCGAACTCCAGCAGGAGCACGCCGTGCTCGCCGCTCCCCTTCTTCACGATCAGCCGCTTCTCGGTCGCCTTCGCATGGCGTGACAGCGTCACGGCGTCGATCGCAAACTCGCTGTCCAGCTCGCCTGCCGCGATGAGCAGCGGCGCCGTCGACGTCTCGACCCCCTGCAGCGCGTCGGAGCCGTTGTACTCCGCCGGCGCAGACAGGGCGATGACGCCGTCCACCGCGAGCTTCCCGGCTGCGGCCAGCACCGCGGTGCCACCTCGCGAGGCGCCCATCAGCACGATCCGCTGCGCGCCCAGCGCCTTCAACGCCTGCGCCGCGTAGACGACGCTCTCGTCGTCGGCGGGCACGCCGAAGTCGAATGCCAGCACGCGGTAGCCGTGCGCGACCAGGACGTGCGCGTAGTCGGCCCACTGGCACATGTCCGCCCCGGCCTGGTGGGCCAGCACGACGCCGACCCGCCCCTCCCCGAGCAGCGCGCCCACGAGGGGCTCGCCGCTCCCCGCGGGAATCCGCACCTCCTCCGCCGCGCCCTGCCCGAGGAAGCAGATCGCGCGGCTCAGCCCGGTGGGCCGCGAAAGCGTCGGCGCCTCGGCCCCGCCGGGGCGCAGAAGGAAGAGCCCACCACCGACGAGCAACGCAAGCGCTGCGATCGCGCCGACGAGCCCGCGGCGCCCGAGATCGGTCACGAGACGAACGATCCCCATGCCTGCAAGCGTAGGCGTGGCGACTCAAGAGTCCCTCAAGGCCGCGACTGCGGTAGGTTCCTCGCGCATGACCGCTCCCAGAGTCGTCGTCACCGGCATCGGCGCCCTCACTCCGCTCGGCAATGACGCGGCGTCCTCGTGGACCGCGCTCGTCGCGGGCAAGAGCGGCGCCGGCCCCGTCACTGCGTTCGACGCCTCGCCGTACCTGACCAAGTTCGCCTGCGAGGTGAAGGACTTCGATCCGGAGCAGTGGATCGAACGGCGCGTCGCACGGCGCATGGATCGCTACGCGCAGCTCGCGGTCGCGGCCGGGCGGATGGCCGTCGAGGACGCGGGGCTCGACATCTCGGCCAACCCGACGCGCGTCGGCGTCTCGCTCGCCTCCGGGATCGGCGGGATCCGCTCCTTCCAGGAGGGCTACGGGACGCTGCTCACCCGCGGGCCGGAGCGGATGAACCCGCTGACGATCCCCACGATCCTGCCGAACATGGGCGCGGGCTGGCTCTCGATCGAGCTCGGTGCGCGCGGGCCGGCGCTCTCGGAGTGCACCGCCTGCGCCGCCTCGACGATGTCGATCGGGGTCGCGCTGGACACGATGCGCGCCGGCCGCTGCGACGTGATGCTCGCCGGCGGCGCCGAGGCCGCGGTCACCGAGCTCGCGCTCGGCGGCTTCGCCGCGACCCGCGCGATCTCCCGGCGCAACGACGATCCCGAGGGTGCTAGCCGCCCCTTCGACGCGACCCGCGACGGCTTCGTGGTCGGCGAGGGCGCGGCGGTCATGGTGCTCGAGACCGAGCAGCACGCCCAGGCACGTGGGGCGCGTGTTCTTGCCGAGCTCGCCGGCTACGGCGCCAGCGCGGACGCGCACCACATGACCGAGCCGGAGCCGAGCGGAGCGGGACAGTCCGCGGCCATCCTCTCCGCGCTCGAGGACTCGGGCGCCACGCCGGCCGACGTCGACTACGTGAACGCGCACGCGACCTCCACCCCGGTCGGCGACGCCGCCGAGACGACCGCGATCAAGATCGCCCTCGGCGACCGCGCCTTCCAGATCCCGGTCTCCTCGACGAAGGGAGCGACCGGCCACTGCTTCGGCGCCGCGGGCTCGATCGAGGCGGTCTTCTGCGTGCAGGCGCTCGCCGACCAGGTCGTGCCGCCGACGATCAACTACCACCACCCGGATCCGGCCTGCGACCTCGACATCGTCCCGAACGAG
>JAWVDX010000224.1:0-3881 GCA_033857015.1 Gaiellaceae bacterium | reverse complement strand
GTCGTCCCACGTGAAGGCGAAGCGCCGCTCCTCGTCGACCTCCTCGACGATCGCGCCCTTCTCCTCGCCGTTGCCCCAGCGGAACGCGACGCGCCCGCCCTCGACGAGCTCCAGCTCGGCCTCGGTCGCGAACCACTCGGCGAGGCGCTCCGGATCGGTCAGCGCCGCCCACAGCTCCTCGGTGCTCGTCTCGAAAAGGGTCTCGCGCGTAACGTCCACCGCTCCTCCTTTACGCAACCCTCTGGTTGCATGTACGATGCGCAACTACTTGGTTGCAGCTTAGCGGAAGGAGCAGCAATGGGCGTCATCCCCATGGTGGTGGAACAGGACGGCAGGGTCGAGCGGAGCTTCGACATCTACTCGCGCCTGCTGCGCGAGCGGATCGTCTTCCTGGGCCAGGAGGTGGACGACACGATCGCGAACCTGATCATCGCGCAGCTCCTCTTCCTGGAGGGCGAGGATCCCGAGCGCGAGATCAGCCTCTACGTCAACTCGCCCGGCGGCTCCGCGTACGCCGGCATGGCGATCTACGACGCGATGCAGCACGTCCGCCCTCCCGTCTCGACGATCTGCTGCGGGATCGGCATGTCCGCCGCCGCCCTCATCCTCGCCGGCGGCGCCGCCGGCCGGCGCTTCGCCCTGCCGCACGCGAAGATGATGATCCACCAGGGCTCGGCGGGCTTCCGCGGGACGCCTGCGGACATCCAGATCGCCGCCCGCGAGATCGAGGAGACGACGCGCCAGATGGCGGAGATGATCGCCTTCCACTCCGGACGCGACTTCGAGCAGGTGATGGAGGACATCGACCGCGACCGCTTCATGCGGCCCGAGGAGGCGGTCGCCTACGGCCTCATCGACGCCGTGCTCGACCCCAAGGAGGCGCTGGCGGTGAACCGTGGCTGAGGTGCGGGTGGAGCTCGGCTTCGAGGGCGGCGGCGTCCTGCGCTGCGACGTCGCGAGCGAGGCGTTCGAGGCGCTGCTCACGGCCTTCGCCGCGGGCGAGCGCTCTGCGATCGAGCTCACCGTGGACGGCGCCCGCGCCATGGTCGACCTCCGGCGCGTCCTCTTCGTCCGCCAGCGGCGCGCCGGCGGGGCGATCAGCTTCGCGGAGTAGACGGGTGGGGCGGCCCGCCTAAGCGAGCCGCCCCACCCACGTCCGCTACGGCGCGGAGTCGCCGTAGATGTTCTGGTCGAGGCCGCCCGCGTGCACGCAGGTGTCCCCGCCCCAGGCGCCGCCCGAGAAGGTGCGGCACTGCACGACGTCGGCCGAGTCGCTGTCGGAGTCGCCCGCCTCGCGCGGGTCACCGCCGGCGGCCGTGTCGCGCCAGTCCGTCCAGACCCCGAAGGTGGACGAGCCCACTGCGCTGATCCACAGGTAGTCGCCCGCGAACGGCACCGTGCGGTTCGCGAACTGCTCGTAGTTCGGGTTCGTGCTCACGTCGCTCATCCTCGTCGCCGCGGCCCAGGTGCCCGTGGCCGCCGGGGCGGTCGACGCGTAGACGTCGAGCGACGGGAACGTCGTCCCGGTCGCGTTGTTCCCGATCGGTCGTGCCGGGCTGTAGGCCGGGTCGTTGCGGCTGTCCCACCAGAGGGCGTGGAGCACGCCGCCCGAGACGGCGATGTCCGGGAAGAGCTGGTGGCCGACCGCCTCGCTGTCGACCAGCACCGGGTCGGTGTGCGTGCCGTTCGCCCCGTTCAGGCGGATGTAGTAGATCCCCGACTGGCTGCCCGTCCCGGCCCCGATCGACCCGTAGGTCGTGCCCGTCTGCACCTGAGTCCCGGGCTTGGACGGGTCGTAGACGAGGAAGACCCACTCGTTCGTGCCGTTGGCCTGATCTGCCGTCGAGCGGACCTGCGTATCGCGACGGAAGAACGTGTAGCCGGACGCGCAATGGCTGTCGAAGTCGCCACAGTCACGTGCGGTGCCTGCTGCCGCGCTGCCCTCGTCCTCGGGCGAGCCCGGATCCGCCCGGGAGTCGCCCGGATCGGTCGTCACCGGAGTCGTGATGGCCTCCGGGGCCACCTGATCCTGCGCGTCGTAGGGCAGGAAGGAGGTGATGACCTTCGGCGCCGAGAACGTCTTCCCGCAGTCGGTCGACTTCACGTAGCCGATCCCGTCCGCCTCGTGGCCTCGCGTGTCCTCGAAGATGCGGTAGGTGACGTAGATGTTGCCGCTGCCCGTGACCGCGATGTCCGGGAACTGGACGTCGTGGATGCTCGGCGTGAGCTTCGCGGGCGACGAGAACGTCGCGCCGTGGTCGGTCGAGCGCGAGAAGTAGATCCCGACGCTGCCGGCGTTGCCGGTGAAGCGCGACCAGGCGAAGTAGGCGTTGCCGTCGCAGCGCCCGCCCGTGCGGTCGGCCTCGATCGAGGTCTTGTCGTTGAACTTGCCGAGCAGGTTCGGCGCGGACGAGCCCTTCGCGACGACCGTGCTGCCGACGAAGCGCTTCCCGTCGTTCAGCGTGTTGCCGGCCTCGCCGGCCGGGTTGTCGAACGTCCCGACCCAGACGTCACCGAACGTCTTGGCGCTTCCCGCCGGGTCGTCGGAGCTCTCGGAGCCCATGAAGACACGGCCGTGGCTGTCCCACGCGATGACCGGGTCGCCGGAGCTCGCGGTGCGGATCTTCGAAAGCGCCGCGTACGGCGAGGTGTCACCGGGGTAGCCCGGGACGAGCGAGCTCTGGAAGCTCGTGCCGCCGTTCTCGGAGCGGTAGTAGCCGAGCCAGATCGGGCCGCTCGCGACGGGACTCGCCGTGGAGCCGCTGCCGGCGTAGACGCCGCAGTAGTCGTTCGAGCTGCCGATGATGACCTGCGGGTTGCGCGGGTCGATCTCGACCGAAGGCTCGTTCTGCCGGGCGCGCGCGACCGAGCACTCGGCAAGCGTGTCGTCGGTGTACGGAGTGCCGGTCGCGATCGTGTAGGCGCTGAGGTAGCCGCCGGCGACATCGTTCGTCAGCCTGCGGTCGGCGCCCGGGGCGCCGGCCGCCGCGCTGACGACTACCAGGAGCCCGGCGGCGAGCGCCACCAAACAGATGAGACGTTGCATCTCTCTCCCCCTTCTAGGTTCGTGCTGCCTGCAGCGATACAGCTTCCTCTATCCGGCGCGAGCCTAACGAATCCTCGAGCGCTTTAGAAGCCGTAGCGCTGCTCGCGCCAGTAGTCCGCGTCGTTGTGGTAGCCGTAGCGTTCCCAGAAGCCGGGCTTGTCCGTGGCGGCGAGCTCGAGGCCGCGCAGCCACTTGGCGCTCTTCCAGAAGTACTTGGACGGGATGAAGAGGCGCACCGGATAGCCGTGCTCCGGGGTGAGCGGCTCGCCGTCGGCCTCGTAGACGATCAGCGCCTGCTCGTCCTCGAGCGCGGCCAGCGGGGAGTTGGCCGTGAAGCCGTGCTCGGCGTGCGCGATGACGTAGCGGGCGCTCGGCTTCGGGCGGCAGAGCTTGGCCAGCTCGCGCCACTGGACGCCCTTGAACTGCTGGTCGAAGCGGCTCCAGCGCGTGACGCAGTGGATGTCGGTCAGGACCTCGGTTGCCGGCAGGGCCCTGAGCTCGTCCCAGGAGAGGCGGAGCTCCTCCTCGACCTCGCCGAAGATCCGGAGGTCCCAGGTGGCCAGGTCCGTGTCCGGCACCTCGCCGGCGTGGAGGACAGGCCACTTCTCGGTCAGGTACTGGCCCGGAGGCAGTCGCGCGGGGTCGTAGCCCGCGTCCTTGACCTTCTGCTCCGCCTTCGACCGGAAGATCGGCATCGGGTGCCTACACTAGCTCCAGGGATGGTTACGCAGACCTTAAGAATCGCCCCGCGCCGGCGCGCCTACGTCGCCGCGCACGGACGCGATGCCGCCGACTACCTGCAACGGATGGTCTCGAACGACGTCGAGGCGCTGGC
>JAWVDX010000223.1:0-4160 GCA_033857015.1 Gaiellaceae bacterium | reverse complement strand
GGCACGGTCTCGGCGAGCGCGGCGCAGTTCCTATCCGCGTGCGTCAAGGGGAAGCTCAACGTCCTGATCTCCGGCGGTACCGGCACCGGTAAGACGACGACGCTCAACGCGATCTCCGCCTACGTGCCGGGCGAGGAGCGGATCGTCACGATCGAGGATGCGGCGGAGCTCCAGCTCCAGCAGGATCACGTGATCCCGCTCGAGTCGCGCCCGTCCAACATCGAGGGCAAGGGCGAGGTCAAGATCCGTGAGCTGGTGCGGAACGCCCTGCGCATGCGCCCCGACCGGATCATCGTCGGCGAGGTCCGCGGAGCCGAGACGCTGGACATGCTCCAGGCGATGAACACGGGCCACGAGGGCTCTCTCACGACGATCCACGCGAACACCCCGCGCGATGCGCTCTCGCGGCTCGAGACGCTCGTCCTCACGGCCGGCGTCGACCTGCCGCTGCGCGCGATCCGCGAGCAGATCTCGAGCGCGTTCGACCTGCTCGTCCAGATCCAGCGCCTGGTCGACGGCACCCGCCGCGTCACCCACATCACCGAGGTGCTGCGGATGGAGTCCGACATCATCACCCTGCAGGACATCTTCGTCGCGCGTCCGCCCGACGAGGAGCAGGCCGTGCCGGGGCGCCGCCGTGCGCTGCTCGGACCGCTCACGTGCAGCGGCCTGAAGCCGCATTTCCTCGAGAAGATGGCCGGGAGCGGAGTCGTCCTCCAGCCCGACTTCTTCGAGGCCGAGGATGGGCTGGCCGGGGGCGTCCGGCCCACCTTCAGCGCCTCGAACTTCGGAGGCCAGCCGTGAGGCGCGGGACCGCGCGCCTCGTCGCGGGCCTCGCCGCGCTCGTGCTCGTGCCGAGCGCGGGCGCCGCGCTCCAGATCCGCCAGGTCGACACGAGCGGCTACCCGCAGATCGGGGTGACCGTCCTGTCCTCGAAGGCGGCCCACTCCGCGCCGGTGCTCGCCGAGGACGGCGCGCCGGTCTCCGGGCTGGCGCTCCAGAACCTGGGCCAGGCGAAGTCGATCGTGCTCGCGATCGACCGCTCGCAGTCGATGGCGGGGCGCTCGTTCAAGGATGCTCTCGGCGGCGCGCGCGGGTTCATCCAGTCGCTCGGCGACCGCGATCGGGTCTCGATCGTCGCCTTCGGCTCGCACGCGCTCACCGTGCAGTCGTTCGCCCAGGGTGGCGGGACGGAAGGGCTCGGCTCGCTGCGCGTCGACCCGGAGCCCGGAACGGCCCTCTACGACGGGATCGTCCTCTCGGCGCGCGCGCTCGGGCGGCAGCAGCAGCTCGGCCGCGTGATCATCGTCCTCACCGACGGGACGGACGTCTCGAGCAAGGCATCGCTCGCGGATGCAGTCGCCGAGGCACGCAAGGCGGGCGCGCTCGTCTATCCGATCGGGATCGTCGGCAAGCAGTTCGACCAGACGCCGCTGCAGGCCCTCGCGGCCCAGACCGGCGGCCGCTACAGCGGCGCGACCTCGACCTCCGCGCTGCGCTCGATCTACCGCTCGATCGGAGCCGAGCTCGGCCGCACCTGGCACGCGACGTACCTGACGAGCTCGCCGCCCGGGAGAACGCTCCACCTCGAGGCCCAGCTCGTGGGCGCCGGCTCGGCAACTGCGAGCGCCAAGCTCGAGGGCGACTCGTCGCCCGCGACCGGCGCCTCGCCGCTGATCCCGTCGTTCCTCTATGGGACGGTCGGATCCGTGCTGCTCGGGCTGCTCCTCACCGCGCTCGTCGCGCTCGGCCTCTGGTCGGCGCGCGGGGCCCGCGAAGGCTCCTGGGTGACGGCGCGGCTCGCGCCGCACGTCGGCGAGAAGACGCAGAAGCGGCTCGGGACGCGAGAGCGCCTTTCCGCGGCGGCCGCGATCTTCAGCGCGACCGAGCACGCGCTCGGGCACATGAACCTCTGGAAGCGGCTCACGCTCACGATCGAACGCGCCGACCTGCCGCTGCGCACGGTCGAGTTCGTCTACGTCGTGCTCGGAGCCGGCGTCGGGCTCGGGCTCCTGCTCGCGCTGCTCGCGCAGAGCCCGCTCACGATCCTCTTCGGGATGGCGATCGGTGCCTCGATCCCCTTCCTCGTGCTGACCATGAAGGTGAAGAAGCGCCTCGCCTCGTTCGAGACGCAGCTGCCCGACCTGCTCGTCACGATGGCGGCCTCGCTCAAGGCGGGCCACAGCTTCAAGCAGGGGCTCCAGGCTGTCGTCGACGAGAACCGGCAGCCGGCGAGCGACGAGTTCCGCCGCGTCCTGACGGAGACCTCGCTGGGCCGGCCGATGGACTCGGCGCTGCGCGAGATGGCGGAGCGGATCGGCTCCAAGAACTTCGAGTTCGTCATCACCGCGGTGACGATCCAGCGCCAGGTCGGCGGCAGCCTCGCTGAGCTGTTCGACATGGTCGCGGACACGGTGCGCCAGCGGCAGCAGTTCGCCCGAAAGATCAAGGCGCTTACGTCGATGGGACGGATGTCCGCGTACGTGCTGGTCGGGCTGCCCTTCTTCATGGCGGTCGTCATCACGCTGATGAACCCGGTGTACATGCACCCGCTGTACGCGTCGTCGACAGGTCACTTCCTGATCGGCATGAGTCTCGTGGGCATGGTCATCGGTTCGCTCTTGCTCAAGAAGATCGTCTCGTTCAGGGGGTAGAGATGCAGGGATTGCTGATCGTGCTCGGTGCCGGCTCGCTCATTGCGGCGTTCTTCCTCGTGGGCGAGGTCTTGACCGCGCCGCAGCACGAGCGGCAGCTGCTGCTCCGCCGCGCGCGGCGCTACGGCGAGGTGCGCGTGCGCCGCGAGCGGGAGTCGGTGGACTTCCGCGCCCGGGCGCTGCAGCCGCTGAAGGGCAAGGTCGCGCGGCTGATGCTGCGCGTCAACCCGCAGGTGTCGCTCGAGCTCGTCTCGAACAGGCTCGCGGCGGCCGGGATGCACGACGTCTCGCCCGAGGGCTTCCTCGCGGCCAAGGGCCTCTGCGCCGGCGGCGGTGTCCTGCTGGGGATGATGTTCGCCGTGCCGATGGGGTTCTCCCCGGCCGGGCTCCTGATGCTCGTGATCTTCGGTGGGGCCGGCTACATGGTCGTGCCGTTCCTCGTCTCGTCGCGAGCGCGCAGGCGGCGCGACACGATCGTCGCCTCGCTCCCGGACGCGCTCGACCTGCTCGCCGTCTCGGTCGAGGCCGGGATGGGCTTCGACGGGGCGATCGCCAAGCTGACCGAGCACATGGACGGCCCGCTGACGGACGAGTTCTCGATCGCGCTCGGCGAGATGCGGATCGGCGAGAGCCGCTCCGAGGCGCTCCGGCGCCTGTCGACGCGCGCGGACACGCCGGAGATCGGCTCGTTCGTGCGCTCGCTCATCCAGGCGGACCAGCTGGGGATCTCGCTGGGCCGCATCCTCAAGCTGCAGGCGACGGACACGCGCCTCAAGCGCCAGATGGCCGCCGAGGACCGGGCCGGCAAGGCGCCGATCAAGATGCTGTTCCCGACGGTCATGTTCATCTTCCCGTCGATGTTCATCGTCATCCTTGGGCCGGCGATGCTCGGGCTCAAGGAAGTGCTCGGCTTTTAACCGCCCGAAGTCCGGCTCGCTGCGCGAGCCATGACGACTTCGGGCGGCGGCGAGACAGCTCGTGCAGGCCGCCGCCATGTCGGCGGCCTTCGCGCGGCAGGGCACCTGGACGAGGCGAGGCGGCCGAGTCTGCGGCTGGTCTCCAGGGCGAGGGGTCTGACCCCGGGACATCGCTCGAGCGGACGGTTGCGCGACCACAGCGCTGGCGGCGTGGCGCTTTCGTGGCCGGCTCGCCGCGCTGACGGCGGGGCCGGATCGGACGGCGATTCACGCGGATGCATCGCAACACGAGCCGATCCACTGGGACTCGCCTGGCCGCGCATCACCCACCGATCCGACGCCGTTCCGCCACCGGAACAGCGCCGCGCCTCCCCCAGTCCCGCGAAGGCCGCCGACATGGCGGCGGCCGACAAGGACTGTCACGTCCCGGCGAAAGTCGTCATGGCTGCGAAGCAGCCGGACTTTCGCCGGTGACTAGCCGATGATCTTGAGCTTGCCTTCGGGCTTCGGCTCGCCCGCCCCGTGCCCGAGCTGCTTCGACCACCAGTCGGTCTCGCGCTCGGTGAGCTCGGTCTGGAGCTGCCCGACG
>JAWVDX010000222.1:0-4535 GCA_033857015.1 Gaiellaceae bacterium | reverse complement strand
CGATGCTGATCGCGGGGCTCTGCGCGGAGGGCACCTCGCGCATCGGCAACATCGGCGAGATCGACCGCGGCTACGAGCGCATCGACGAACGGCTCCGCGCGCTCGGCGCCAGCATCGAGCGCGTCAGCTAGCTGGTCGCCGTCGGGCTCGTCGCGGCCGTCAGATCGGCCGCCCCGGCGAAGCGCACGCGGTAGCGCACGCCCCGCTTCACCTTCCACGTCGCCGCGCCGGTCGAGTCGACGGTGCGCCGGCCGATCGTGCGCCAGTGCGCGCCGTAGGCGCGGTCGACGAGCAGCTCGCGTCCCGCCAGCGGGAGAGCGGCGAGCGAGGCGGCGAGCCGCGCCCGCAGCACCTGCCCGGACGCGCGTGCCGCGATCCAGCCGACGCCCTTCCCGGCCGGGAGCTGCGCCGCCGCCTCCGCGACCGCAGCGGCGCCGTCGAGGACACCGAACCCGGTGTCCGGGTTCCAGGCACCCTGGCCGCTCGCGGAGCGCTCGAGCGTGTCCGCCACCTGGCGTGCCGTCAGCGTCGGGTTCGCGGCCCAGACCAACGCGGCCGCACCGGCCACCTGCGGCGCCGCGAACGACGTACCGCTCTTGAAGCCGTACAGACCGAGCCGCGCCCCCGGGAGCGGCACCCGCTCGTAGGCGAGTGGCGACGAGGTGCGGGCGACCGCGCCGAAGACCTGCACCGCCGGCGCGACGAGCGAGAGCCAGCTGCCGCTGTTCGCGAACCAGGCGCGGCCGCCGACCGCATCCGAGCCGCCGACCGCGAGCCCTGCTCCGCCGACTCCCTGGGAGTCGACCGGCTGGAGGAGCGCAGCCGGATACTCGACCGGATTGCCGAGCGCCTGCTCGTTCCCGACCGCCGCGACGAGCAGCGCGCCGCGCGCGACGGCGTAGTCGACTGCCCGCCGCTCGACCGGGGAGGTTCGAGGGCCGCCGATGCTGAGGTTGATGACACGGGCGCCGCGGTCGACCGCGTAGACGATCGCGGCTGCCTCGTCGAACTCGCTGAAGACGCCGTCCTTGGAGCCGGCCTGCACGACGAGGAGCGGCGCATCGCCGCCGAAGCCGGCCATCCCGTCGCCGTTGTCCGGCGAGCCGGCGGCGATCGAGGCCACGAAGGTGCCGTGCCCGTTCGCGTCGGTGACGTCCGCCCTGGTCTGCGTGACGCTGTAGCTGGAGGGGAGCTTCGCAGCGAGGTCGGGCGCGGCGAGGTCGGCGCCGGTGTCGATCACGGCGAGCGGGACGGACGCCGCCGCATGTAGTACCCAGGCAGGGATCGCATCCATGTGCGTGGCCGCGTACTGCCACTCGTAGTCGCTGCCGGGCACGGCCGCGCCCGGGTCGGGCTGCAGCGACGGCTCGCTCCTGCTGTGCCGGGCGCGGAGCGGGGTGGGGGAGCCGATTCCCCGCGCGTGCCGAGCAGCAAGGGCCAGGGCATGCGTGTCACCCGCGAGCTCTGCGACGTGGAGTGCGGGGATCCGGCGGACGATCCGCGCCTGGTTCGCGGCCGCGAAGCGTGCGAGCGCCGCGCCCGAGGCGTAGGTCATGCTCAGCCGGCCATCCTGCCGCGCGCCGAGCGCTGCTCCGGGAACCGCGAGCAGGAGCACAGCGAGGGCGAGAAGGGCCGGGGGGTGCCGCATCTACAGCCCCACCCTAGGGAGGGCAGCGCTCGCTTTCAAGAGGTCCCGCGCCTCATCCCCGAGGGGCCGCGGGCCTATAGGGTTCGGGGCCGGATGCCAGCAGCAGATCAGCCCCAGGCGGGCGGCCGGACGAGCATGCGCCTCGGCCTTGCAGGCGGCGAGGCGAGCGTGCTCACTGGCCTCTCCGTCCTCGACCACCTGCTGGAGCTGCTCGCGCGCTACGCGGGCTTCGAGCTCAGCCTCGAGGTCGAGCCCGGCGACCCGGAGGCCCAGGTGCGTGCCGCCGCGCGCGCGCTCGGCAGCGCCCTCGCCGGCCCGTTGCGCGCCGAGGGAGCCCGCGGCTTCGGCTCGGCCTTCGTGCCGGCGGACGAGGCGCTCGCCCACGTCGCGCTCGATATTTCCGACCGGCCCCTCCTCGTCTCGAACGTGGATCTGACCGCGGAACGAGTCGGTGGCCTCGGGCACGACCTCACCGCGCGGTTCCTGCGCGAGCTGGCGGAGTCGGCCGGGCTCACGCTCCACGTGCGGCTCATCGAGGGGCGGGACACCCAGCACGTCCTGGATGCGATCTTCAAGGCGCTCGGCGTCGCGCTCGCCCGGGCGACGCGGCAGCGGGGGGAGGGGCAATGAAGGATGTGATCCGCACCGAGGGCGCGCCGGCGCCGTTCGAGGGCGCGCCGTACTCGCAGGCGATCCGCAGCGGGAGCCTCGTCTTCGTCTCGGGGCAGCTGGGCCTCGCTCCCGGCGCCACGGAGCTCGTCGGCAGCGGCATCGTCGAGCAGACGGAGCAGATCTTCCGCAACCTCGCCGCGATCCTGGAGGAGGCCGGCTCCGGGCTCGACAGCCTCGTCAAGACGACGGTCTTCCTGATCGATCTCGGCGACTTCGCAGCGATGAACGAGGTCTACCGCCAGCACGCAGGCGATCGCCCGCCCGCCCGTTCCACGGTGCAGGTCGCAGCGCTTCCGTCCGGCGCGCGGGTCGAGATCGAAGCCGTCGCGCACCTCTAGGGAGCGGCTCGTGAACGCGATCGAGCAGTACGTCGCTGGGCTCGGGCTCGACGCCTACCTCGTCGGCGGCGCCGTGCGCGACGAGCTGCTCGGCCTCGAGTCGAAGGATGCGGACTTCCTCGTGCCCGGGGTCGACCACGCGGGCTTGCGCGCGAAGCTCGCCCCGCACGGCCGGGTCGCCGACCTCGAGGTTGCGGGACAGCTCGTGGGGGCGCGGCTCTTCCCGCGCGACCCGGAGATCCACGCGCTCGCGCCGGCCGGGATCGAGTTCGCCCCGCCGCGAGCCGAGCGCTCGACCGGCCCGGGTCGCCGCGACTTCGAGATCGTCGCCGGCGCGGACATCTCGGTCGAGGACGACATGCGGCGGCGCGACTTCACGGTCAACGCGATCGCCCGGCGCCTGGAGACGGGCGACCTCGTCGACCCGCTCGACGGCCGAGGCGACCTGGAGCGTCGCATCCTGCGCACCGTGTCGCCGCGGAGCTTCTCGGAGGATCCGCTGCGGCTCGTGCGTGGCCTCCGCTTCGTGTCCCAGCTCGACCTCGACCCGGACGAGGAGACCCTCGCCCAGATGCGCGAGGAGGCAACGAGCGTGCGGCTCGTCTCGGCCGAGCGGATCGGTGGAGGCCTCCAGGCGGACGGGCTCGGCGAGCTGTCGCGCCTGCTCCTCGGTGCGCGGCCCGCGAAGGCGCTCTTGCTGGCCCGCGACACGGGCGTCCTCGTCGAGCTGCTCCCCGAGTTCGCGCCCGCGATCGGCTTCGTCCAATCGAGCAAGCGCCAGCACCTGCCCCTGGACGCGCACATCTTCGCCGTCGTGCAGGCTGCGGCCGACCAGGGTGCGCCGCTCGCCGTCCGCTTGGCGGCGCTCCTCCACGACCTCGGCAAGCCGGGCGACCCGGGCCACCACGCCCAGCTGGGCGCGAGCCTCGCCGCCGGCGTGCTGGACCGCCTGCGCTACCCGACGGCCCTGCGCCGCCACGTCGTGGCGATCGTGACCTGGCACTCGTTCCACCTCGCTGCGGTCGAGCCGATCGACGCGCGCCGCTTCCTGCGCCGGCACGGCGACACGCTGGCGCTCGACCTCGTCGCCCACCGGCTCGCCGACCTGGCAGGCAAGCGCCCGCCCGAGGGAGAGGTGGAGCGGACGCTGCGCTTCAAGGAGCTGCTCCTCGCCGAGCGCGAGCAACCGCACCGGCTCGACCAGCTCGCGGTCGACGGAGCCGACCTGATCGCCCTCGGCGCGACGCCGGGGCCTGCGCTCGGCGGCGCGCTCGAGGAGCTCCTGTCCGAGGTCGTGGACGAGCCCGCGGCGAACACCCGCGAGCACCTGCTCGACCGCGCTCGCGCGCTTCTGCGGTCGCCCGCATGAGCGCCAACACGCACGTCACGCGAACCGCCAGGGACAGGCCCGGGCCTGTCCCTGGGACATGGCTCGGACAGACAGGGGGCCACGCGACCGTCTGGGCTCGACCCCGGCGTGCGCTGGCGAACCACGTCCGCGCGAGACATGTCCTGGGGACAGGCCCGGGTCTGTCCCCGGTGTGGTGCCTCGAGGTCGGAGCGTGAGCGCGGAGCTCCTCCACTGGCACGCGCCGGGGCGGTACGCCGTCGCCTTCACGACCCGCCACGGCGGGGTCAGCGCAGGCCCGTACGACTCGCTCAACCTCGGCCTCAAGACCGACGACGACCCGGAGAACGTCGCCGAGAATCGCCGCCTTGTCACGAGCCAGCTCGGCGTCGACCCCGAGCGGCTCGCGCTCAACGTCCAGCAGCACGGCACCCGCGTCGTGCGCGCGCAGGCGGGGCAGCGTGGCGAGCCGGCCGACGCGCTCTGGACGGAGGAGCCGCGACTGCCGCTGCTCGTCCTGGCGGCGGAC
>JAWVDX010000221.1:0-4033 GCA_033857015.1 Gaiellaceae bacterium | reverse complement strand
GAGGACCTCGACGCCGTCGCCTTCCTCAAGGACATGAACGAGCTCCTCCACGCGCAGGAGCCGGGCGTCATCTCCGCGGCGGAGGAGTCGACCGCGTGGCCGGGCGTCTCGCGCCCCACCTACCTCGGCGGGCTCGGCTTCGGCTTCAAGTGGAACATGGGCTGGATGCACGACACCCTGGAGTACTTCGCCAAGGATCCGATCCACCGCGCCTACCACCACAACGAGCTGACGTTCAGCCTCGTGTACGCGTTCACCGAGAACTTCATCCTGCCGCTGAGCCACGACGAGGTCGTCCACGGCAAGGGCTCGCTGCTCGGGAAGATGCCCGGGGACGAGTGGCAGCGCTTCGCCAACCTGCGCTCGCTCTACGCCTTCATGTGGGCGCACCCGGGCAAGAAGCTCCTCTTCATGGGCGGGGAGCTCGCCCAGGAGCAGGAGTGGAGCCACGAGCGCTCGCTCGACTGGCACCTGCTCGACCAGCCGGCGCACGCGGGTGTCCACCGCCTCGTTCGCGACCTCAACGCGGAGTACCGCGCGCACCCGGCGCTGTGGGAGGTCGACTTCGAGCCGGCCGGCTTCCGCTGGCTCGAGGCGAACGACGCGGCCGCCAACGTCGTCGCCTTCGCCCGGATAGCCCGCGACGGCACCGAGCTGATCTGCGCCTGCAATTTCTCCCCTGTGCCGCGCCCGGACTACCGGCTCGGCCTCCCGTTCGGCGGTCGCTGGAAAGAGGCGCTCAACACCGACTCGGAGCACTACGGCGGCACGAACGTGGGCAATCTCGGCGTCATCGGGGCCGAGGAGCAGCCCTGGCATGACCAGCCGTTCTCCGCCCGCGTGACGCTCCCGCCGCTCGGCGTGGTCTGGCTGATCCCGTCCGAGTAGTGCCCGTTCGGGGCACTTGCACGTGGGGGCACGCCCTTGTAGCGTGATCCGGGCCTGGTGGGAGCGCGCCGGCCACACGGCCAGTCGGGCAGCGGCGGAGCCCGGACGGCTGGACGGAGGCGATTCCGGCAGGCACCGGCAGCTGCGAGCAGCGGCGACGTTGCGACTGCGGCTCTCGGGTCCCCTGGGGAGGGGAGCAGCGCGCGGGCGAGTCCCAGAGAGGCCTCGCCCGCGCCGCACTTTGCTCGACCTGAAGTCGGGCGCGGCATGCTCGGAAGCGGATGCGCGTCGTGCAGGCTTCGGTGGTCGTGGCGGTCACCCTCGGGTGCCTCTCAGGGAGCGCTGCCGGGTCCGAGGTGGCTGCGGCGCCGTGCGTCTGGTCGCGCGGTCATATCGTTTCGGTGCGCGGGTTCATCCGCGCCGACGTCGACGGCGATCGTCGCTCCGATCGTCTCGCGGTCATCGAGCTCGGCGGCCTTCAGGCGTCGTGTCGCTTCGCGCTGCGGGCGGAGCTCGCGAGTGGACGCTCGTCCTACGTCGCCCTGCGCGTCGGGCCGCCTGAGCCGCGGCTGCTCGCGCTGGTAGCCGTCGAGCGCTCCGGCCGCGCCGACGCGCTCGTCTTGAGGGATACGGGCGCGTCTGCCGCGTTCTTCGACCTCTACGGTCTGCGCCGCGGCCAGCTCGTCCGATTCGGCGCGGCGGGCGGCTCGGGCGCGAGCCGGTGGGCGATGGCGGTGGACTGCTGGCGAGGCGCACACTCCGGAGCCATCGTCTCGTCGTTCGCCGAGCCCCGCTACCCCCGCGCCGGCTGGACGGTCAGCCGTTCCATCTCCGTCCTCAGGGGAACGCGCTTGACCTTCTTGCGTTCGTCGGTCAGTCGGGTCGCCTCCCTCACGGACCTGCCGGAGTTTCATGGCTCCGAGCTGTACCCGAGCTGCACGATCGCGCGGGCCCGCCGATAAGCCGGCGCCGTCGCGAGATGGACATCTTTCGTTCGCGGGCGCGCGGGTAGAGTCGCGCTCCGTGAGCGATGCTGTCCACAGGCGGCTGGGCGCCGCCATCCTCGAGCCGGGCCTGGTCGAGTTTCGCGTCTGGGCGCCGAACGCCGGGTCGGTCGCGGTCCTGCTCGGCGACGACGAGCACGAGCTTTCCGACGCGGGCGACGGCGTCTTCGAGGGCGAGCTGTTCGCGGACGCGGGCGACGACTACTGGCTCGTCCTCCCGCAGGGCCGCTTCCCGGATCCGTGCTCGCGCTTCCAGCCGGAGGGTGTGCGCGGCCCCTCGCGGATCGTCGACACCGGCAGCTTCGCCTGGCACGCGGACCGGCCCGCTTTCACGCTCGACGAGCTCGTGATCTACGAGCTGCATGTCGGCTGCTTCTCCGAGGCGGGCACGTTCGACGGCGCGATCGAGCATCTGCCCGCCCTGCGTGAGCTCGGCGTGACGGCGATCGAGCTGATGCCGGTCGCGACGTTCCCGGGGAACCGCGGCTGGGGCTACGACGGCCTCTACTCCTTCGCCCCGCATCCGGCCTACGGCGGGCCCGAGGGGCTCGTCCGGCTCGTCGACGCGGCGCATCAGGCTGGGCTCGGCATCATCCTCGACGTCGTCTACAACCACATCGGCCCCGGCTCCGAGACGATCGCCGCCTTCGGCCCCTACTTCACCGACCGCCACGACACCTTCTGGGGTGCGGCGATCGACTATGCGCAGGACGGCGTCCGCGAATGGGCGCTCCAGAACGCCGAGCAGTGGATCCGCGACTACCGCATCGACGGGCTCCGCCTGGACGCGGTGCACGCGATCTATGACGAGCGCGACCCGCACGTCCTGGCGGAGCTGACCGGGCGCGTGAAGGCGATCAACCCGGCCGCGCTGGTCATCAGCGAGGTCGAGATCGGTGACTGGCGCCCGATCGAGGAGTGGGGCCACGACGCGCAGTGGGTCGACAGCGCGCACCACGGCCTCCACGTCCAGCTGACGGGCGAGCACGACGGCTACTACGACCGCTTCGGCGAGGTCGACAAGCTCGCGAACGACCTGCTCGGAGCCGGGCATGATCCCCGCAAGCAGGTGATCTGCGCGCAGAATCACGACCAGATCGGCAACCGCGCATTCGGCGACCGCCTCTCGCCCGCGGCGCTGCGCGTCGCAGCAGCCTGCACGCTCTTTTCCCCCTGCACGCCGCTCCTCTTCATGGGCGAGGAGTACGGCGAGACGAATCCGTTCCAGTTCTTCACCGACCATATCGACCCGGCGATCGCCGAGGCGACCCGCTCCGGGCGCAAGCGCGAGTTCGCGTCCTTCGCCGCGTTCGCCGGCGCTGAGCTCCCCGACCCGCAGGCGGAGGAGACGTTCCTGCGCTCGAAGCTCGACCGCTCACAGGCGAGCGAGGAGACCCGCGCCTTCTACGCGGAGCTGCTGCGCCTGCGCCGCGAGCTGCCACCCGAGACCGAAGCCGTCCCGGGCGACCGCGCCCTGACCCTGCGCCGCGGCCCCGTCGAGCTCCACGCCGACTTCGCCGCGCAGACAGTGGAGCTCCGCCCATGAGACCCGTCTGGCCCGGCAACCCCTTCCCGCTCGGCCCGACCTGGGACGGCGAGGGCACCAACTTCGCGCTCTTCTCGGAGCGTGCGGAGCGGGTCGAGCTCTGCCTCTTCGACGCGGACGGCCACGAGGAGCGCGTCCAGCTGACCGAGCGCACCGCCTTCAACTGGCACGCCTACCTCCCCGGTGTCGGCCCGGGCCAGCGCTACGGCTACCGCGTGCACGGCCCCTGGCTGCCGCGCGAGGGGAAGCGCTTCAACCCGGCGAAGCTGCTCATCGACCCCTACACGAAGGCGATCGAAGGCCCCATCGCCTACGACGTCGCGAACGTGCATCCGTACCCGCTCACGGGCCACCCCGAGCGCGACCTGATCGCCGACGAGACGGACGACGCGGCCGCGATCCCGAAGAGCCTCGTCGTCGACCAGCACTTCGACTGGGAGGACGACCACCCGCCCGCGACGCCCTGGTCGGAGACCGTCATCTACGAGGTGCACGTCAAGGGCTATACGAAGCAGCACGGGTCGGTACGCGAGGATCTGCGCGGCACCTACGCCGGTCTCGCCGCGGACGGAGCGCTCGCCCATCTCCGCTCCCT
>JAWVDX010000220.1:0-6685 GCA_033857015.1 Gaiellaceae bacterium | reverse complement strand
CGCGCCGCCTGGGCGCTGTAGCCGGCTCAGACTCGGCGGCGGCGCACGACGGAGCGAACGAGGCGGGCGGTCGTCCGTACCGCCTTCGCGGCGACGGACGCGTCCCAGAGACAGGGATGAGTCAGCACGACGATGCGCTCCCCGGGGCGGAACGACTCGTGGGCCAGGAGCTCCGGGTGCCAGCGCCGGCCCGACGCGTCGAAATGCGCGTCGGAGCGCGCGTGCTCGTTCCCGAGCGCGTACGCCTCGTAGTCGAGCCCGTACTCGGCGAGCGTGCCGCGCGCGAGCTCGACGCCGTCCACGAAGCGCGGCTCCGCCGCGAAGAAGTCCGCGTTCGCAAAGCCGAGCTTGTGGCTCCAGTAGGAGCCGTGCGAGGCCGCACCGCCGATCCGGAGGCCGCCGCTGCGCAGCCAGGCGAGCTCGTCCCGCAGCACGGCGCGCGCGTCGGCGCCTTCGGCCAGCTGCAGCGAGAGGACGTCGTAGTGGATCCCGACCTCGTGGCCGAGCCCGTCCTGCAGCTCGCGGAACGCCTTCATGACCGAGCGCTCGCGCCGGTAGTAGGGCGCCGTATGCAGGAGGAAGTACGTGGCACGGAGTCCGCGGCGGGCCTCCAGGCGCGCAAGCTGCAGCGCACTCGCGAGACGGTCGTCGACGTCGTGGCGCAGCCCGACGGCGAGGTGCTCGCGTGGGACGGTGCGCAGCTCTGCGAGGGGCCCGACCCATGCGTCACGCTCCTGCAGACCGGCGAGGAAGCGATCGTACCGGCCGTACGTGAAGCGCCGCTCGAGCCACGGCTCGACAAGCCGGCGGAGCGGCCGGCGGCGGAGCAGCTCCTCCGACGCCGGCGTTGCGAACTCGGCGGTCACGCGGGCGAAGGTACCACCACGAACGCTTACAGAGCCTTGCGATGATGGCGCCATGTGTGCGATCTGCGGCATCGTCGAGCGTGGCCGCCCGGCCCAGGAGGCCGTCGTCGACGCGATGGCGCAGACGATGCACCACCGCGGCCCCGACTCGCGTGGCCTGTTCGCCGCCCCGGGCGTGGCGCTCGGCAGCTGCCGCCTCGCCGTCATCGACCCGCGCCCCGAGGGCAGGCAGCCGATCGCGACGGAGGACGGGCTGGTCCAGCTCGTCTACAACGGCGAGGTCTACAACTACCGGGAGCTGCGCACCGAGCTCGAGGAGCACGGCCACCATTTCCGTACCGCGACCGACACCGAGGTCGTCCTGCGGGCCTACGAGGAGTGGGGCGACCGCTGCGTCGAGCGCTTCAACGGGATGTGGGCGCTCGCGATCTGGGACGGCCGGCGCGACCGGCTCTTCTGCTCGCGCGACCGCTTCGGCGTGAAGCCGCTCTACTACCGCCTCGCCGGCGACCGGCTCGTCTTCGCGAGCGAGCTCAAGGCGTTCCGCGTCGACCCGGAGACGGAGCTGCGCGCGAACCTCCCCGTCGTCCGCGACTACCTGGAGCTGGCCCGGATCGACCACAGCGACGAGACGTTCTTCGCCGGGATCAGGAGCCTCCCGCCCTCCCACTCCCTCGTCTTCGACGAGCGCGGCCTGCGCTTCTCCCGCTACTGGTCGCTCGAGCCGCGGGAGGCGCCGAGCGGCGACCCTGCACCGCTCGTCCGCGAGCTCTTCTTCGACTCGGTCCGGCTGCGCCTGCGCAGCGACGTGGCCGTCGGCACCTGCCTGTCGGGCGGGATGGACTCCTCGACCCTCGTCGGCGTCACGGCGAGGCTCCTGCGCGACGAGGCGGACTCGAGCGCGTCCCTCCGCGGGCGGCTCGAGACGTTCACCGCCTGGTTCCCGGACCCCGGCCTCGAGGAGCGTCCCTACGCCGAGGCGGTCGTCGCGGAGACGGGCGCGCACCCGCACTGGGTCACCTTCGACGCGCAGGAGCTCGTCGGCGACCTGCCCGCTATCGTCGAGAGCCAGGACGAGCCCTTCGGCTCGACGAGCATCGCAGCGCAGTGGTACGTCATGCGCGCCGCCCGGGAGGCCGGCATCACGGTGATGCTCGACGGCCAGGGCAGCGACGAGGTCTTCGCCGGCTACTCCAGCTTCTTCGGCGAGCGGTTCGCCGACCTGCTGCTCCGCGGCCGTCTCCGCAGCGCGGCCGCCGAGATCAGCGCGTACCGAGGCGAGAGCGGGAGCTCGGCCGTGGCCGCGCTCGCGCAGGCCGGCCGCGCGCTGGCCCGCGAGCCGCTCGAACGGCACCTCCGTCCGCGCCTCTCCGGCGCCCGCGCCCTCCTCCACCCGGAGCTGCGCAGCGCGGGAACCGTGGCGGTCGCCCACGAGCAGCGGTTCCGCGACCTCCTGCGCCGCAGGCTCAGCCTGATGATCGCGCGCCGCGGGCTCCCGGAGCTCCTGCACTCGGAGGACCGCAACTCGATGGCGCACTCGATCGAGGCCCGCGTCCCGTTCCTCGACTATCGCTTCGTCGAGCTCGTCTTCTCCCTCGGCCCGGAGGAGCTCATCGCCGGCGGGCGCACGAAGACCGTGCTGCGCCGTGCCCTGGGCGACGTGCTCCCGGAGCAGGTGCGCGAGCGGCGCACGAAGCTCGGGTTCCCGACCCCGGAGAGCCGGTTCCTCCGCGAGGACGTGGGGGTGCTCGCGGCTGACGTCTTCGCCTCGCAGTCGTTCCGCGAGCGAGGGTTCGTCGACGCCGAGGCCGCCGTCAAGCTGCTCAAACGCCACCGGGCCGGGGAGGTCGACGCGCCCTACGAGCTCTGGCGCGCGCTCAACACGGAGCTGTGGGCCCGGACGTTCCTGGACGGTGGCTCGACGACGTGACCGAGCGCCGCCTACATGTCCTCTACATGACGACCCAGTGGCCGCATCCGGCGGAACCCGTCGACGGCCCGTTCATCCGCGAGCACGCGCTGGCGGCGGCGCTGTACGCGGACGTGCGCGTCGTCCATCTCCTGCGCGAGCCGGGAAAGCACGGGCTCTACGCCGTGGAGTCTTTCGAGGACGAGGGCCTGCCCGTGCGACGCGTCCGCTACCGGCGCTTCCCTAGGCCGCTGAGCTACATCGCCTTCCTCATCGGCGCGCTTCGCACGGCACGCTCGCTGACGAGCGACCGCAAGCCCGACGTGATCCATGCGCACTCCTTCCTCTCGGCGGTGCCGGCACTCGTACTGGGGAAGCTGATGCGGCGCCCGGTCGTCTACACGGAGCATTGGACGATCTTCACGAGCGCCAACCCTGGAACGCTGTCGCGCCTCCACGACGTCCTGGCCAATGCTGTGATCGGACGCGCCGACCTCGTCCTCCCTGTGAGCGACGACCTGCGGCGGGCTCTCGCCGGGCGCAAAGACGGGCGGTTCGAGGTCGTAGCCAACGTCGTGGATACCGAGCTCTTCCACCCAGGCCCGCGGATCGCCAACGGAACCATCCGTCTCCTGACGGTGGGCCTCCTCAGTACAGAGCGAAAGGGTCTCGACTACCTGCTCCAGGCGCTCGCGATCGTCGCTCGAGCGCGGACTGACGTCACCCTCGACGTCGTCGGCGAGGGTGAGCTCCGACCCGGATACGAGGCGCTCGCGTCCGAGCTCGGGCTCGGCGACATCGTCCGGTTCCATGGCTATCGCGACAAACAGACGATCGCGGCCATGATGCGCGAGGCGGACCTCTTCGTCCTCGGGAGCCGGTTCGAGAACAACCCGTGCGTCGTGATCGAGGCCATGGCGAGCGGACTTCCGGTCGTCGCAACGCGCGTAGGGGGCGTGCCGGAGCTCGTGACGGCCGACGTCGGCATCGTCGCGGAGCCGCAGAGTCCGGAGAGCCTCGCGCAGGCCATCGAGAGGGCGCTCGATCGCCTCCCCAGCTATGATCCTGCGTCCATGAGCCGGGCAGCGAGCGAGCGGTTCTCGAGGAACCACGTCGGCGCCCATCTCGCCGGAATCTATGCGCGTCTTGCGCTCAATGCCGACTCATGAGGCTGAGACGCGAAGCGATCGTACGCCGCGCCACGGTCCTGACCATGCGCGAGGAGTCGGCGTGGCTCAGGAGTCACGAGCGTCACTTCTCATCGGAGGGCGACCGCCTTATCCCGCCGCAATATTGGATCCACGACTACGACAGTAAGCGCGAGCAGATCCTCGACGCTTACAGGACGAGGAACGCTGAGTTCAGCGCTACTTCGCCGGCAGGCCTGACGACCTGCTCGTGCTCGACATCTGCCGTGGCGAGGGATGGGAGCCGCTCTGCGCATTCCTCGGCCTCGAGCCCCCGGGCCGGGGGTTCCCGAGCCTCAACGCGTCTCGCTAGCTCGCATCGCGAGCAGCCGCCGCGCGAGGCGCCGAACGCCTCGAGGCTGGAGCGCCATCGCAACCGCGAGTGCGCGCAGCGCGAGCCAGAGCTTCCGCCGCAACAGGGCCTCGCGCGCGAGCGCCCACTGGTCATCGAGTAGAGCGCTCCGCCGCTGTAGGCCATCATCGTCCGCTTCGGAGCGGCAGGCCTTCAGGGCCCTGAGCACCGACGAGACGCGATAGGACGGGGCGAGCTCGAGCCAGAGCTCGTCGCGCAGCCGCTCGCGATCCTGAATACGGGCGCCCGCGCTCGTCTTCGATACGCCGAGATCGTGCTCACGATACGAGTAGAGGACGTCGGGGAGCCCGGCAAGCTCGTAGCGCCGCGCAAGGCGCCGCCAGAGCTCGTAGTCCTCGTTGTTGCCGTAGTCGGCCGTGTAGCCGCCGACGTCCACCACAGCCGCGCGGCGAAGCATGACCGCGCCGTGGCTGAACGGGTTCCGGAGGAGCAGGCACGCGCGCAGCTCGCGGTTGCCGAGCGGCAGCATCACCCGCTCGAGCTCCGCGCCCTCGGCGTCGAGGATGCGGAAGGAAGGACAGACGAGGGCCACTGACGCTTTCTCCGCGAGTAGCTCCACTTGGCGCGCGAGCCGCTGCGGCAGCGATTCGTCGTCCGCGTCCATGCGCGCGAGGAACGCGCCCCGCGCCTCGGCGAGGCCTCGGTTCAACGCGGGGACGAGGCCAAGGTGGGGCTGCACGATGAGCCGGACCCGCTCATCCTCGTACGAGCCCACGACATCCTGGGAGGCGTCCTCGGATCCGTCGTCGACGATGATCAGCTCGAAGTCCGTGAGCGTCTGGCCGAGAATGCTCTCGATCGCCGCAGGAAGGTAGCGGCCACCGTTGTAGACCGGCATGAGGACGCTTACGAGCGGCTCCCGCGCAGCAGTCACGGCCGGTGGAAGAGGTCGAAGAGGACGGCGTGACGTGCAAGCCACTGCTGGAGGTCGAATTGCGACACCGCCCGCTCGCGCGCCGCCTCGGCCCGCGGCTCCAGATCCTCGGCGAGCGCGAGCACGGCCGCTGCGAACGCTTCCGGCGGCGGCGGCACGTCGACATCCCAGTCGAGCGCCGTCGGAACCGGGATGCCGGCGTCTGCACCGACAAGTTCCGGGACGCCTCCGCTCTCCGAGTAGACGACGGGCAAGCCCGATGCGAGCGCCTCGAGGACGATGGTCGGACAGGGATCCATCACCTTCGTATGCAGGAGCAGCGAGCCTCGTCGCATGATGTCCGGCGCCTCGAGCTGGCTGTAGGTACCAATGATTTCGACGTGGTCGCCGACACCGAGCTGCTCGATGAGCGCGGCCGCCTCTCGGGGGGCGCGCTGAGGGTCGTCCGCAGCGCTCCACGAGAGCCTGCCGGTCACGATCAGGCGCGCCGGCCGCTCGCGGAGCACGAGTGCGAGGGTACGGACGGCGATCTCGAAGCGATAGTCCTGGTACTGGTTACCACCGAGGAGGAGCGTGAGCTCGGCGGGCCTGCGTTCGGCCGGCGTGAAGCGGCGGGTATCGACGGGGTTGTGGACGATCTCCCAGCTTCCGGCGGGCTCGCGGACGAATTTGTCCGCGCTGAGCTTGCAGAAGGCGCTCTGGTAGACGACGTGGGCGGCAGCCGCCAAGCCGCGGCCGATCCGCTCGTTCCTCCGCTCCCAGCGCGGGCCTGCCCACGCGGGGTAGGCGACGCCGTTCTGGTTCCAGAGCAGCGGGATGCCGCGCATCCCTGCCACCAGCATGATCATCGTCGCGTCACTCGGCAGCGCGCTACTACCGAGGTAGACGAGGTTGAACGCGCGCGGCCGGTTCGGGAAGCGCTCGTTCAGCGCCTGGAACTTCACCATCCCGCCGTGGACAGGCTCGCCCAGCAGCGGGATGCGCTCGTGACCGTAGAAGAGCGACGGAGCGCCGCTCGGCGGCCGCGCGGCGATGATCCCGGGCCAGCGTGCCGCGGGACGAGCTGCGAGCGCGAATCGCCGCAGGGGACGCAGGAGCCGTCTCATCCGACGCAGGAGCCGTCTCATCCGAGCCCCATCACCGCGAGATATGCGTCCGCCACGTCAGTGAGCGCGGGGATCGCGATCCGTTCCCGGCGCTCGTCGTACTCGCGGGTCAGGTGCCCGAGCGCGTCGGGAATATCCTCCGCACGGTCGAACGCGAACCCTGCCTGTCCGACGAGCTCGGGGTGCCCTCCGCTGCGCGCGTAGATCGCGGGCAGCCCGCAGGCGAGCGCCTCGAGAAGAGCGTTCGAGCACGGATCCTCGCGGCTCGGAGCGAGATAGGCATCGTGCCCTCGCAGGAGCTCGCCGAGCCGGCGCGAGTCGACCGGAGCGACCGTGCGGATCCGTTCGAGCCGCGCTGACGTCCGCCCGA
>JAWVDX010000219.1:0-4818 GCA_033857015.1 Gaiellaceae bacterium | reverse complement strand
GCCCTCGGCGCGACGCCGGGGCCTGCGCTCGGGGGTGCGCTCGAGGAGCTCCTGTCCGAGGTCGTGGACGAGCCCGCGGCGAACACGCGCGAGCACCTGCTCGACCGCGCTCGCGCGCTTCTGCGGGCGCCCGCATGAGCGCGGAGCTCCTCCACTGGCACGCGCCGGGCCGGTATAGCGTCGCCTTCACGACGCGGCGCGGGGGCGTCAGCAGTGGCCCGTACGACTCGCTCAACCTCGGGCTCAAGACCGACGACGACCCGGAGAGCGTCGCCGAGAACCGGCGTCTCGTCACGACGCAGCTCGGTCTCGACCCGGAGCGGCTCGCGCTCAACGTCCAGCAGCACGGCACGACCGTGCTGCGCGCGCAGGCCGGGCAGCGCGGCGAGCCGGCGGATGCGCTCTGGACCGACGAGCCCGGCCTGCCGCTCCTCGTCCTCGCCGCGGACTGCCTGCCGATCGTGCTCGTCCGTGTCGATGGCGCACCCGCCCTCGCGGTCGTCCACGCGGGCTGGCGCGGCCTGCTCGACGGGATCATCGGGAACGCAGTCGGCGAGCTCGGCCCGGGTCTGCTCGCCGCGGCTGTCGGCCCTGCGATCGGGCCCTGCTGCTACGAGGTGGGGGAGGAGGTCGCAACGCCGTTCACCGAGCGTTTCGGACAGGACGTGGTGGCCGCGCGCCACCTCGACCTCCGCGCAGCCGCAACGCTTGCGCTCGCAGCCGCCGGCGTGACTCAGATCGACCACGTCGACCGCTGCACGAGCTGCGATCCGGAGCAGGCCTTCTTCTCCCACCGGCGCGACCGCGGCCTCACCGGCCGCCAGGGAGTCCTCGCTGCAATCGCCTGACCGGATCCGCGCCCGCTTCGCCGAGCTCCAGGACGAGGTGGGCCCGCAAGTCACCGTCGTCGCGGCGACCAAGTACGTGTCCATCGAGGACATGGCCGTCCTCGCCGAGGCAGGCATCCCCATCGCCGGCGAGAACCGCGCCCAGGATCTGGCCGCCAAGCACGAGCGCTTCGGCGCCGCCTTCCGCTGGCACTTCATCGGCCACCTCCAGAGCCGCAAGGCGCCCGCGGTGTCGGAGCTCTGCGAGCTCTGCCACTCCCTGGGCTCGGAGAGCGCGGCGCGCAAGCTGACGATCCCCGCCCTCGTCGAGGTGAACCTCTCCGGCGAGGCGACGAAGTCCGGTGTCGCGCCGGGCGAGCTCCCCGCGTTCCTCGAGCTTGCGCGCACGCTCGGGCTCGAGATCCGCGGCCTGATGACGATGCCGCCCCCCGCGGCCGACCCGGAAGCCTCGCGCCCGCACTTCGCCCGCCTCCGCGCGCTCGCCGAGCAGCACGGCCTCACGGAGCTCTCCATGGGCACGAGCCAGGACTACCGGATCGCCGCCGAGGAAGGCGCAACCCTCGTGCGCGTCGGCAGCACGCTGTGGCAGGCATAGCGAGCCACCCCTAGAATCCCCTTGCGATGGGCCTCGGTGATCTCTGGAACAACGCGCTCGTCTACTTCGGCATCGCCGAGGAGGAGGAGTGGGACGACGAGACCTACGTCACCCACGAGGACATGGAGCGCAGCTACGCGGAGCGCCCCAACGTTCGCCGGCTCACGCCGCGCGGCCGTGGCCGGCAGAGCTACGAGGACTGGTCGGAGGAGGCCGAGCCCGCCGAGCGCCCCACCCGCGGCAGCCGGCGCGCCGCGCTCGAAGCCGTCCCGACGATCACCAGCGGCTCGCCGCAGCGCGTCCACCTCGTCGTGCCGCGCTCCTTCAACGACGCGCAGCAGATCGCGGACAAGTTCAAGGAGGGGATGCCCGTCATCCTCAACCTCCAGGGTTCCGACGCCGAGCTTTCGAAGCGGCTCATCGACTTCACGAGCGGCCTCACCTACGCGCTGAACGGCGGGATGCAGCGAGTCGCCGACAAGGTCTTCCTCCTCACGCCACGCAATGTCGAGGTCTCCGCCGAGGAGCGGGCCCGCCTGCTCGAGCGCGGCGGGTTCTACAACCAGGCCTGAAACAGGCGTAGGAACCCGGCGCCCCGCGCAGAACCCTGGTGTGATGGGCGATCTCGCCACCCCAATCTTGCTCGCAAGCGGCGCCAGCTTCGCCGTGCAGATCGTCGTGACGTTCTGCTACGTCTACATCCTGCTGATCCTGCTGTACGTGATCAGCTCGATGCTGCAGCTGCCCTACTCGATCTGGCTGTCCCGCATCCAGCGCTTCCTCTACGACGTCTGCGAACCGTACCTGCGCATCTTCCGGCGCATCCTGCCGCCCGTCGGCCCCCTCGACCTCTCGCCGTTCGTCGCCTCGCTCGTCCTCGTCGTCATCGCCAGCCTCGTTCAGCGCCTCGCCTAAGGGGGAAGGAGTCCGCCAATGACATACGCACCCGTAGAGATCGCGCACATCAAGCTTCCGAAGGGGCTGTTCGGCTACAAGAAGCCCGCCGTCGACCACGCACTCGAGGAGATCCGCCTCTCGTTCGAGGACGTCTGGCGCGAGCGCGCCGACCTGCACGACAAGGTGGAGCAGCTCGAGGCGGACATCGTCCGCTACAAGGAGCTCGAGACCCTGCTGCGCACGACGCTGATCTCCGCAGAGCGGGCCTCGCAGCAGCTCGTCGACCAGGCGCGCCGCGAGTCCGAGGTGACGCTGGAGGAGGCGCACGCCGAAGCGCGGCGTGTGAAGCGCTCCGCGCTCGAGGAGCGCGAGCGGCTGCTCTCCGACTCGACGCGCATCCGGCTGGCCCTGTCCTCGGCGCTCACGATGCTGACCCAGGCCGAGGCCGAGGCGCAGCAGCTCGCGCAGCAGCAGCAGGCTCAGGATCAGCAACAACAGCAGCAGCCGCAGGGCGCGGGCGAGGCTGCCCGGCCGGCGGCGCCGGTGCCGACCCCGCGCGAGCCGGGTCGCAGCGCGGCCGCATAGAGGGGCCGCAGGCAGGGCTACACTCCGGAGCATGGCCGCCACAACGCGCCTCGCAGTCCGTGTCGCTCCGAGCGCATCGAGCGAGCAGGTCGTCGGTCGCTACGGCGCCGCCTGGAAGGTGCGGGTCGGCGCGGCGCCCGAGCGGGGCCGCGCGAACGAGGCCGTCGTCCGCCTGATCGCCGGCGCGGCCGGCCTGGGCCCGCGCGCGGTGCGCGTCGTTTCGGGGCACGGTGCGCGTGACAAGATTCTGGAGCTGACGGGAATCACCCCGGATGAACTCGAGCGGCGGCTCCTCGCCGCAGGGAAGGACAGCGCATGAGCAGCACCGGCATCGACACCGAGCACTTCCGCGCCCTCCTGAACGAGGAGCGCGAGCGCGCGTCCATCGCCCTGGAGCACCTGCACGCGGGCAACTCCAGCTCGCTCGAGGATCAGACCGACGAGTCGCCGAGCGACAACCACATGGCGGAGATGGCCACCGTGACGGTCGAGCGGGAGATCGACTACGGCCTGGAAGAGAACGTCGAGCAGATCCTCGAGGCGATCGACGCAGCGCTCGCGCGCATCGAGGCCGGGACGTATGGCATCTGCCTGCGCTGCGGGAAGCCGATCGGCATCGACCGCCTGGAAGCGATCCCGTACGCGACCCTCTGCATCGACGACAAGCGCCTCGAGGAGCGAGGTTGACCCAAGAGGCGCCCCGGCTCGCTGATCTGCGAGTCGGCTCGGCGGCTGACGGACTGACGCCGATCGCGGGCGGCACTCGCTCGTTCGCGGCGAACTCGACCCAGTGGATCGCGCTCGTCGCGGTCGCGCTCTTCGCGGCCGGCTGCGACCAGCTCACCAAGTGGCTCGTGTCGAGCGAGCTCGGGCTGGGCGACGCGATCACCGTCTTCCCCGGCCTTGCGCTCCATCACGTCCAGAACACGGGGATCGCCTTCGGCTTCTTCGCGGGCGCCACGCCGCTCGTCATCGTCGCCACCGCGGCCGTCGTCGTCTGGATGCTGCTCTTCTTCGCGCGCTCGGGCGGCCGTCACCCGATCCTCCCGGCTGCTCTCGGCCTGCTCGTCGGCGGGTCGCTCTCGAATCTCGTCGACCGGATCCGGCTCGGCCACGTCGTCGACTTCGTCGAGATACCGCACTGGCCCGCGTTCAACCTCGCCGACAGCGTCATCGTGGTCGGGGTCGCCGTGCTCGTCGCGACGCTCGTCTGGTCCGAGCGCGAGCCGCGCCGCCGCGCGCGCTGATGCGCCTTGTCGTGACCGTTCCGGCCGAGGAGGCCGGCGAGAGGCTCGACCGCTTCGTCGCGAGCCTGCCCGAGGTCGGCTCCCGCGGAGCGGCGGAGCGCCTGCTGGGCGAGGGCCGCGTGCTCGTCGACGGCGCTGCACGCCCGAAGAGCCAGCGCCTGACGGGCGCCGAGGAGATCGCGGTCGACCTGCCCGAGCAGGAGTCGTTCGCGCCCGGCGAGCTCCAGCCCGTGTCGGTCGCCTACGAGGACGAGCACCTGCTCGTGGTGGACAAGCCCGCGGGGATCGCGGTGCACCCCGGCGCAGGCCCGCGCACCGGCACGCTCGCCGACGCGCTCGCCGCGCACGGGGCGACCGGCGGCGACCCCGAGCGCCCCGGGATCGTCCACCGGCTCGACCGGGACACCTCCGGCCTGCTCGTCGTGGCGCGCTCGATCGAGGCCTACGACGCGCTCTCCCACCTCGTCCGCGAACGCGCGGTGACGCGGGAGTACCGCGCACTCGTCCGCGGCCGGCCGCGCTCGCGCCGCGGCACCATCGACTCCCCGATCGGCCGCGACCGTCGCGACCCCGTGCGCCGCTCGCTGGACACCGACGCGCCCAAGGAGGCGGTCACCCACTTCGAGGTGGAGGAGCTCCTGCCCCA
>JAWVDX010000218.1:0-2750 GCA_033857015.1 Gaiellaceae bacterium | reverse complement strand
GATCGAGCCCTGGCCCGGGCCGCCGGCGATCATGAACATCGTCCCGCGCGGCGTGCCCTTCGCGGGCAGCTCCGCGACGGCCAGCTTGAGGAACCCCGGCGTGACGCCCGAATAGTCGAGCGGCACCGTCACGGTGCCGCACAGGACCGGCTTCCCCGCGTCGCAGGGGCGCATCGGAACCGCGGCGCGCGCAACCCCCGGCGTGAAGGCGACGAGGCCGAGCGCGACGGCGGCGAGGGTCACGAGGCGGCGGAGCACGCCACGACGATAGCCGAGTGGGCGAACGGTCACGCCGAGCGTGCGCAACGGAACCCCGCGAAGATCTGGCGACGGATCGGGAAGTCCCAGTTGCGGAAGGTCGTGCGCGCGACCAGCGGGTGCGTTGCCCACGAGCCCCCGCGCAGCACCTTGTGCTCGCTGCCGAAGAAGACCTCGGAGTACTCGCGGTAGGGGAAGGGCTCGAAGCCGGGGTAGCCGCGGAAGTCGGAGCTCGTCCACTCCCAGACGTCGCCGACCAGCTGGTGGCAGCCGTACGCGCTGGCTCCGGCCGGATAGGAGCCGACCGGCGCAGGCGCGAAGCGGCGCCCGCCCAGGTTCGCGTGCTCCGCCCCGGGTGCGGCGTCGCCCCAGGAGAAGCGGCGCTTGCGCTCGGCGACCGGATCCCAGGAGGCGGCCTTCTCCCACTCCTGCTCGGTCGGGAGGCGCTTGCCCGTCCAGCGGGCGTACGCATCGGCCTCGTACCAGCAGACGTGCTGGACGGGCTCGTCGAGCGGCACCGGCTCGAGGTGGCCGAAGCGGAACCGGTTCCAGGAGCCGTCCGGGGCGAGGCGCCAGAACTGCGGGTGCTCGAGGGAGCCCTCGCAGCGCCACGACCAGCCCATCTCGCCCCAGAAGCTCGGGTCGTGGTAGCCGCCGGCCGCGATGAACTCCACGAAGGCGCGGTTCGTCACGGGGGTCGTGTCGATCCAGAACGCGGGCAGCTCCACCTCGTGCAGCGGGCGCTCGTTGTCGTAGGCCCACGGATCGTCGCCGTTGCCGAGCAGGAACGGGCCTTCCGCGACGAGCACCTCGGCCGGCAGCAACTGCGCCGGAGCGGGAGCGGGCTCGTCCGCCAGCGGGTACGGCGCCTCGCGCAGCTGCAGGGTCGCGAGCATCGTCTCCACGTGCTGCTGCTCGTGCTGGGCGACGAGCCCGAAGACGAATCCGTCCCGCAGGAGCGGGTCGCCGTCGTCGAAAGCGATCCGGTCGAGGACGTCGAGGCTGTGCAGGCGGATCTCCTCGACGAAGCCACGCGCATCGGCGGGGCCGAGGAGCGGCAGCGAGGCGCGTCCGTGACGGGGCTGCTTGAAGGCGTCGTAGATCTGGTCGTACTCGGGCGAGCTGGGGCTCTCGCCGAGCAGCTCGCGACGCAGCCAGAGCTCCTCGAAATGCCCGATGTGGGCGAGGTCCCAGACGAGCGGCGACATCAGCGGCGAGTGCTGGCGCACCTGCTCCTCGTCCGGCACCGGGGCGAGGAGCGCGACCGAGCGGGCGCGCGCCTGCTCGAGCTCGTGGCGGATGCGGTGGCGCAGCTCCGACTCGGCGCCGCCCCGCACCGCGAGCGAGAGGCTGAAGTCGCCGGCGTCGTCCGTCCAGAAGCGGGCCAGCTCGAAGCCTGCGGCGGTCAGCTCGGCCTCGAGCTGACCGCGCGTGAACTTGGCGCTGATCTCGGTGCGGAGCTCCTCCCCGGCCGCGAAGGGGACGTCGAGGTCGAGGTCGCGCACGTGGACGGTGTGCGCCTCGCGGGCGCGCAGGAGCATCTCGATCCAGCTCGCCCCGGGGTCGAAGCGGGCGACATGGTCGAAGCGCTCCGGGTCGAAGTCGGCGCCGAGCGCCTCGTCGAGGACGAGCAGCAGGTTCTTGTCGAACGCCGCCGTCACGCCCGCCGCGTCGTCGTAGGCGGCCTCGAGGCGATCCACGTCCTTCACCAGGTCGGCCCCGAGGAGGAGCGCGTCGCCCGGCTCCATCCCGGCGGCGAGCGTCGCGAGCAGGCGGGCGCGCTCGTCGGGACGCAGGTTGCCGATGGTGCTGCCGAGGAACGCGACGAGCCGCCGGCCGCCGCGGGGCAGCCGGCCGAGATGGTGCTCGAAGTCGCCGACGACGGCGTGCACGGCGAGGGTCGGGTAGGTCTCGGCGATCTGCTGGGCGCTGCGGCGGAGCGTCTCCTCGCTCACGTCGAAGGGGACGAACCGGCTCAGCGTCCCGGCGGCCACGAGCGCGTCGAGGAGCAGCCGCGTCTTCTCGGAGGTGCCCGAGCCGAGCTCGACGAGCGTCTCCGCCCCGCTCAGCTCCGCGATCTCCCCGGCGTGCTGCTCGAGGATCGAACGCTCCGCCCGCGTGAGGTAGTACTCCGGCAGGCGGGTGATCTCGTCGAAGAGCTGCGACCCGCGCTCGTCGTAGAACCACTTCGGCGGCAGCTCCTTCGGCGTCGCCGTGAGCCCGCGGCGGACGTCTGCGCGCAGCGCCCGCTCCAGCGAGTCCTCGCCGAGCCAAAGGTCGACCCGGACAGCCTCGGCGACCGGTCCTCTCTCCCTCATCGTGGGCACGCTACCGATTCGCCGCAGGGTTGCAACTGGATTTAAGAGTGGCGAAAGAACCCGGGACGGCGCTGCGGTTCCAGGGTCCGACCATCCCTAGCCCCCACCCACCCATTTACGGGGCGGGACGCCGAGCCGAGGGTACCGCCGAAAGACGCACGAACCTGCACCGAT
>JAWVDX010000217.1:0-13096 GCA_033857015.1 Gaiellaceae bacterium | reverse complement strand
ACCCCGACGGGCGAGTGGGTGGAGGTCCACAACCCGTCGGACTTCCCACGCGAGATCGAGGAGGTCGAGGAGCCGTACATCAAGGCCTCGATCATCGTCCCGAAGGAGTACGTCGGCGCGGTCATGGAGCTCTGCAACGACCGGCGCGGCACGTTCGACCACATGGAGTACCTCTCCGAGCTGCGCGTGCACCTCGTGTACCAGCTGCCGCTCGGCGAGATCGTCCTCGACTTCTACGACCAGCTCAAGTCCCGGACGCGCGGGTACGCGAGCTTCGACTACGACATGATCGGCTTCCAGCCGGGCGAGCTCGTGCGGGTGGACGTGCTCGTCGGCGGCGAGTCGGTGGACGCGCTCTCGCTCATCCTGCACAAGGATCGCGCCTACGAGACCGGGCGCCTGCTGACCGAGAAGCTGCGCGAGGAGATCCCGCGCCAGTTCTTCGACGTGCCGATCCAGGCGGCGATCGGCTCGCGCGTGATCGCCCGCGAGACCGTGAAGGCGAAGCGCAAGGACGTCCTCGCGAAGTGCTACGGCGGCGACATCTCGCGCAAGCGCAAGCTCCTGGAGAAGCAGAAGAAGGGGCGCAAGCGGATGAAGCAGGTCGGCGGGGTGGAGGTGCCGCAGGAGGCGTTCCTGGCGGTGCTCAACCTGGACTCGAGCCGCAAGTGAGCGAGCAGCAGCTGTCCGCTGAGGGAGTTGCCGAGCTGTACGGGCTCTTCGCGACACGCCCGGACGTGCGGCGCGTTTGGCTCTATCG
Organism: Gaiellaceae bacterium; assembly: GCA_033857015.1. Classification (GTDB taxonomy): domain Bacteria; phylum Actinomycetota; class Thermoleophilia; order Gaiellales; family Gaiellaceae; genus JAWVDX01. Next base: position 12,336 of record JAWVDX010000217.1, on the reverse strand, counting down.
ACTCGAGGCCAGGACGCCTGACGGCGAGCCTGTCCGGTTCCCGCATCAGCTATGGGCCGAACTGGACAAGCCCCCGGCCTCGAACGCAGAGGAGGGCGAGCTCATGCGCGACCTGACGGCGCTCGTCCACGCAGCTCTCCTCGCGATCTATCGCCGCGAGGAGTTCCGGATGGATGGAGTCATTCCGCTCAAGGGCCACATGCTCGATCGGGTGGCCGAGGACGGGCGGCTGCTCTACGAGAGGCTGGATGGATGAGCGGCGTCCAGCACCTCTACGTCCACCTGCCGTTCTGCGCGCAGCGCTGCGGGTACTGCGACTTCGTCACGGTGGTGGGACACGGGGGCGAGCATGGCCGCTACGTCGACGCGCTGCTGGCGGAGCTTGCGCTCGAGCGCGGCGTGCTCGGGCCGGAGCTCGAGACGGTGTTCCTCGGCGGCGGGACGCCGAGCTTCACCGCTGCGGCGGAGCTCGAGCGGGTGCTGGCGGCGCTGCCCCGTGCCGAGGAGGTGACGGTCGAGTGCAATCCGGAGACGGTGACGCCGGAGCTCGCCGCGTTGCTGCGCCGTGCCGGTGTGACGCGGATCTCGCTCGGGGCGCAGACATTCTCCGCGCGGCTGCTCGCGGTGCTGGAGCGTGTTGCCGGTCCGGACGACGTCCGACGCGCAGTGCATCATCTCCGTGATGCCGGATTTGACAACATCTCGCTCGATCTCATCTACGGGATCCCGGGTCAGAGCGCCGCCGACCTCGACGCCGATCTCGAGCAGGCCCTCGCGCTGGAGCCGGAGCACCTCTCCTGCTACGAGCTCGAGGCCAAGCCGGGGACGCGCTTCACCGTGCACCACGGCGCCGAGCTCGAGCGGCAGAGCGACAACCTAGAGGGCTACTTCGAGCGCGTCGTCGCGTGCCTCACAGGCGCGGGCTACCGCTGGTACGAGACGGCGAACTTCTGCCGGGTCGAGCCCGAACGCGATCTCCGCGCGCGCCACAACCTCGCCTACTGGCACGCCGTGGACTACCTCGGGCTCGGGATCGGAGCTGTCTCGACCGTCGCCGGCGAGCGCTGGACGAACAAGCCGAGCCTGGCGCGGTACTGCGCAGCGCTGGAGCGCGGCGAGGCGCCGCCGCGTGAGACGGAGCTGCTCGACGAGCCGACGCGTTCCGCGGAACGGGTGATGCTCGGCCTGCGCCTCGACGAGCCGCTGGCGCTCGAGGGGCTCGAGCCGGCGTTGGACGGCGGGGCGCTAGAGCGGCTGACCCGCCTCGGGCTCGTCGAGCGGCGGCAGCGCAGCCTGCGCCTGACTCCCCGCGGCCGTTTCCTCGGCGGCGGCGTGACCGCGGAGCTGCTCGCGGACCGCCCGGGTGCGTAGCGCCGACCCGAGAGGTAAAATGCCTGCAAATGGCTGAGCCGGTCACTGTCAGCGAGCGGCAGCTCGAAATCCTGCGTAGCGTCGTGGAGGAGTTCGTCGCGACGGGGCAGCCGGTCGGGTCGAGGACAGTCGTCAGCCGCGCGGGCATCGCGGCGTCGCCGTCGACGGTACGAGCCGAGCTCGCCGAGCTCGAGGCGCGCGGCCTCCTCACGCACCCGCACACCTCTGCGGGCCGCGTCCCCACCGATCGTGGGTACCGGATCTACGTCGACGACCTCCTCGGTCGGCTCGAGCCCCGGCCCGCGAGCGGGGAGGAGATCGAGCTACGCGCGGTGCGCAACGAGGTCGAGTCCGCACTCCGCGAGACGAGCGAGACGCTCTCGCAGGTGACGCAGCTGCTCGCGCTCGTGTCCGCGCCCCCGATCGAGGGGACGACGGTTCGTCACGTGGAGGTGCTCGCGCTGCAGCCCCAGGTCGTGATGGCCGTCCTCATCACGGCGAGCGGCGAGGTCAGCAAGCGCATGATCTCGTTCGCCGCCCCCGTCGACATGGGCCTCGTCGAGTGGGGGCGCGCCTACCTCAACGAAACGGTCGCGGGGCTGAAGCTCGGCACTGCGCTCCTGCGCCGCCGCTTCGAGGACCCGTCGCTCGCGCCCAGCGAGCGCGCCTTCCTCGCGGCGCTTCGCCCGGCGTTCACCGAGCTCGTCGCGGGTCAGCCGGACCGCCTCTTCGTCGGCGGCGCGGCGGTGCTGCTCGAGGACGCGCGGGGGGACGAGCTCGAGACCTGCCGCCGGCTCGTCGGGATGCTGGAGCGACGCGCGACGCTGCTCGAGCTCGTCGGCGCCTCGCTCGACACGCGCAAGCCGTTCGTGCGGGTCGGGGAGGAGCTGCACAACCCGGAGCTGACCCACGTCTCGCTCGTCGGCGCCCGCTACGGCCTCCTGAACCGTCCGCTCGGGACAGTCAGCCTGCTCGGGCCGGTGCGCATGGACTACGACAAGGCGATCCGCTCGGTGCGCGCCGCCGCGCACGAGCTCTCCCGCTTCGTCGAAGAGGTCTACGACGAGGGCTAGCGCCGTGGGCTGACGCGCAACGTGTCGAGCACGGCGCGCGCTTTCGTCGCCAGCGCCGCCGGCGCCTGGCGGCCCAGCAGGACGTATGCGCCGAAGTGGCGCCCATGGTCGGCGAACTGGATGCTCCCGCCGGCCCCGTCGAAGCACTCGAGCGCCGGCGGCGGATGGATCTTCAGGTTCGCCGAGGTGAAGCGCCGCGGTCGCAGCGGGTAGCGAGTCCCCGGGTAGCTGCTCCGCCATTCGACGATCAGGATCGCGACCGCCCGCTTCGAGAACGCGTAGCTGGCGACCTGGCATCCGGTATCCGTCCAGTGGATCGGCGCCGAGGCGATGACAACCCGCGTCACCGGATCGGTGTACTTGGCACTCCCGAGCCACGCCTGCGGCACCGCGTGCCACCCGTGCGGAAGCGCAACCGTCACGCCCGCGCCCCCGGCGCGCGGAAGCACCGTGACAAGGGCCACCACGCCGACGAGCAGGATCCTCACCTCTGGAATACGGCTCGCCGCCTCCTTGCGGTCCCCCGTGGCGACCGCTGGCGCCTCGCATAACCTTGAACACGATGGCGACGACCGAACGCGCCTACTACGAGCTGCTGCGCGTCTCCCGCACCGCGACGGACGCCGAGATCAAGACGGCGTTCCGGGCGCTCGCGCGGGAGCTCCATCCCGACGTCTCGGACCACCCGGAGGCCGAGGAGCGCTTCAAGCTCGTCGTCGAGGCCTACGAGGTGCTCTCGAAGCAGGAGACGCGCGACCTGTACGACCGCTACGGGCACGCGGGGCTGCGCAGCGGCGGCTTCCAGTCGCACGCGAACGACTTCGGCAACATCTCCGACCTCTTCGCAGCGTTCTTCGGGGACGAGGGCCTCGGCGGGCGGCGGCAGCGGCAGGGCCGCGGCGCCGATGTCGTCGCGCAGGTCGAGATCGCCCTCACCGAGGCGGCGACGGGCGCGAGCCGCGAGGTCACGATCGAGCTCGCGGAGATCTGCGAGCACTGCGGCGGCGACGGCGCCGAGCCCGGCTCGGACGTCACGACCTGCCCGGCCTGCAACGGAACCGGCCAGCTCCAGCAGGTCTCGAACAGCCTCTTCGGCCAGTTCGTCCGCACCGTCGCCTGCGCGCGCTGTCGCGGCCGCGGACGGATCGTGGAGCAGGCCTGCAAGACCTGCGACGGCGCCGGGCGGATCTTGCGCGAGCGCTCGCTTCAGGTCGAGATCCCCGCCGGCATCCACGACGGGCAGCGGATCCGTCTCGGCGGCGAGGGCCACGCGGGCCCGGTCGGCGGCGCGGCCGGCGACGTCTACGTCCTCGTCCGGGTCAAGCAGGACACCCGCTTCGTGCGCGAGGGCGACGACATCTACGCGACGCTCGAGCTGACCGTCACCCAGGCGGCGCTCGGCGCGCGGGTCACGGTTCCCACCCTCGAAGGCGAGACGGAGCTCGAGCTCGACGCGGGCACGCAGCCGGGCCAGGTCGTCGTGCTGCGGGGCAAGGGGATGCCGCAACTGCAGGGCTTCGGGCGCGGCGACCAGCGGCTGCTCGTCAGCGTGCTCGTCCCGAAGCGCCTCGACGACGAGCAGCGGCGCCTGCTCGAGGAGCTGCAGGCGATCGAGCGGCCGGACAACTACCCGGGCGAGCGCGGCGACGAAGGCTTCTTCGCCCGGCTGAAGAGCAGCTTCCGGTGAGTCTGCGCCGGGTCGCGGTGCGCGTCTCCCCCGAGGAGGCGGAGATCGCACGCGCGGCGCTGCTCGAGCTCTCCCCGACCGGCTTCGAGGAGGTGGATCGCGAGGGGGAGATCGAGCTCGCGGCCTACACCGACGACGCGGGGGAGGCACGGCTGCGCGCCCACTTCGGCGCCATGACGGGCGAGGACGTGGCGCCCGACTGGTCGGATCGCTGGCGCGCGTTCCACAAGCCGGTGCGCGTCGGCCCGCTCTGGATCGGGCCTCCGTGGGACGAGCCGGATCCCGAGCTGATCCCCGTCGTCATCGAGCCGGCGCAGGCCTTCGGGACGGGGGCGCATCCGACGACGCGGCTCACGCTCGAGCTGCTGCTCGAGCTGCCGCGCGGGAGCGTGCTCGACGTGGGCTGCGGCTCCGGCGTCCTCTCGGTCGCTGCGGCGAAGCTCGGCTTCGGGCCGATCCTGGCGGTCGACTACGACCCGGTGGCGGTCGACGCGACGCGTGCGAACGCGCATGACAACGGGGTCCAGTTCGAGACGCGGGTCGCCGACGCGCTCGTCGACGAGCTTCCCGAGACGGACATCGTCCTGGCCAACGTGAGCGAGTGGGTGCTCGAGGCGCTCGCGCGCCGCCTGAGCAGCCGCTACCTCGTCGCGTCGGGCTTCCTCGTCGACCAGATCCCCCCGCTCGCCGGCTTCGCCGAGCTGGATCGCCGCGAAGAGGACGGCTGGATCGCAATCTGCGCTGGAAATCGGGTCGCAGGAAAGTAGAGTTCGGCTCCGGTGGCCACGTTCAGCGTCCGCTTCCTCGGCTGCAAGGTCTCGCATACCGATGCACGCGAGGTGCGCGAGCGGCTGCTCGCCGACGGGCATTCCGAGCAGGGCACCGGCGCCGAGGTTGCGGTCGTGAACGCGTGCTGCGTGACGCACGAGGCGGTCTCGAAGTCGCGGCAGGCCGTGGCGCGGGCCGCCCGCTCGCATCGCCGCGTCTACGTGACCGGCTGCGGCGCCAACCTCGAGGGCGCCTTCGCCGGGCTGCCGGCGAACGTGAGCGTCGTGGCGCGGCGCTCCGAGGAGACGCCTGACGCCGTCGCGCGCGATCTGGGGGCGCTCGGCTGCGTCAACGACGAGGCGCGCCTCGACCGGGTGCGCGCCTTCGTGAAGATCCAGGACGGCTGCTCCTTCTCCTGCGCGTTCTGTGTCGTTCCGCTCGTCCGCGGCGGGACGCGGAGTCGCAGCGCAGATGCGGTGCTGCGGGAGATTCGCAAGCGCGTCGCGCAGGGGCACCGCGAGGTCGTCCTGACCGGGATCAACCTCGGCTGCTTCCGCGACCGGGTCGCCGGCTTCACCCTCGCCCGGCTCGTCCGCGAGGCCGGCGCCACGCCGGGGCTCGCGCGGCTGCGCCTCTCCTCGATCGAGGTGAACCACCTCACCGACGAGCTCGTCGAGGCTTTGCGCGAGACGCCGACCGCGTCCCGCCACCTGCACGTCCCGCTCCAGTCTGGCGACGACCGGATCCTCCGTGCGATGGGGCGGCGCTACTCCGTGGACACCTACCTGAGGCGCGTCGCGCCGCTCACCGACTTCAACGTGACCGCCGACGTGATCGCCGGCTTCCCGGGCGAGGACGAGGCCGCCTTCGCCGGCACGCTGCGCACCGTCGCGGCCGCCAACCTCACGAAGCTCCACGTCTTCCCGTACTCGCCCCGGCCCGGAACGGCCACCGCCCAGGCGGACACCGTCCCGCCGCTCGAGAAGAAGGAGCGCTCGGCCCGGCTGCGCGCCGCTTCCCACGAGGCGTGCCTGCGGCGCTGGCGCGCCAAGCTGGGCCGCGAGGACGCCGTGCTCGTCGACCGCCCGGGCCGCGGCTACGGCGACGACTACACGCCGTGGCTCGTCGAGGCCCCGGTGGGCGAGCTCGTCCGCGTCCGCGCGGCAGCCGTGACGGACGAAGGGATCCTCGCAGCATGAGCGTCGACACCTGCCTCTTCTGCCAGCTCGTCCAGGGCGAGGATCACCTGCGCAAGGACGACGGCTTCGTGGCCGTCCCGGACATCAACCCGCAGGCCGAGATCCACATCCTGATCGTCCCGGAACGCCACGTCGACACGTTCCGCGACATCGCCGAGTTCACCGCGACGGAGTCGAAACGGATGCTCGAGTTCATCGCGGAGACCGCCGCGCAGCTCCACATCGAGGACTACAAGGTGCTCTGCAACGTAGGCCAGGGCGGAGGGCAGACCGTGTTCCACTTACACTGGCACCTCCTGAGCGGGCCGAGCATGAGCCGGCACATCCCGGCGGTCGCACTCGCGGAGGCTGACGAATGACCCTGATCGAGCGAATCGAAGAGGAGCTGCACCACGCCATGCGCGCCCGCGAGGAGGAGCGACGCGACGCGCTGCGCCTGATCCTCTCCAGCCTGCGGGGCGCGGAGAAGGAGCTGCAGCGGCCGCTCTCCGAGCAGGAGGAGCTCCAGGTGCTGCAGCGCGAGCGCAAGCGCCGGGTCGAGGCGTCCGAGGCCTTCGAGGCGGCGGGCCGCCTCGAGCAGGCGGCGAAGGAGGAGCGCGAGCTCGAGGTGCTCGAGGCCTTCATGCCGGAGCCGGTCGGCGAGGAGGAGCTCGAGGAGATCATCGACAACGTCATCGCCGAGGTAGGCGCGACGAGCATGGGCGACCTCGGGCGGGTGATGGCCGACGTGATGCCGCAGGTCTCCGGGCGGGTCGACGGGTCGGTCGTCAGCCAGCTCGTCCGGGAGAAGCTGGCGTAGTGCCTTCGGGCGTTCTGGCCGTCGTGGGCGACTACGGGCCGGAGCGCGTCACGCACAAGGCGACCCAGGACGCGCTCGTCGCGGCGGGCGCGCGCTTCGAGTGGCTCGCGACCGAGGACGCCGAGCGCGCGACCGACGACGAGCTGGCGGGCTATGCCGGCTTCCTCGTCGCCCCGGGGAGCCCGTACCGCAGCATGGAGGGCGCGCTCAGGGCGATCCGCGTCGCCCGCGAGCTGGACGTCCCGCTGCTCGGGACCTGCGGCGGCTTCCAGCACATCGTGCTCGAGGTGGTGCGCGACCTCCTCGGGGACGCGGACGCCGAGCACGCAGAGACGAGCCCCGACGCGCCGCGGCTGGCCGTGACGCCGCTCGCCTGCTCGCTCGACGGCACGGAAGGCGAGGTGCGCTTCGCCGCAGGGTCGCGCGTCGCGGAGCTCTACGGCGCCGAGCATTCGGTCGAGCCCTTCTTCTGCAGCTACGGCCTCAACCCGGAGTACCGCCCGCGCCTCGAGGCGGTGGGGCTCCGCGTCAGCGGCTGGGACGCCGAAGGCGAGCCGCGCACCGTCGAGCTCGCGGGGCACCGCTTCTTCCTCGGCACGCTGTACGTGCCGCAGGCCCGGCCCGCCGCGGCGGGCACCCATCCGCTGGTCGCGGCACTGCTCGACGCGGCCGCCTGACGCGCGGGCCGGCCCGGGAGCCGGCCCGCGCGACACCGAGTGCTGGCTACTTGCCGAACGCGCCGCCGCAGTGCGTCTGCGACCACGCCTGGATGTGTGCGGACGCAGCCTGGAGCTCGGGGCCAGCGAACGCCTTCGACGCCTGCGTGAGCGCGGCGATCTGAGCGGCGGTCGGCACCTTCCCGGGCTTGTAGTGCGCCTTGGCCATCACCACTGCGTAGCTCTTCAGGATCTTCCCGAAGACCTTGAAGTCGGCGCGGATCTCCTCCGGAGCCGAATCGGCGAACTTGTCGAACAGCGCACCGGCGTTCTCCGCCTGCTTTGCCGGGTCGCCCTTCGCGGAGGCGTTCGCGGCGGTGAGCGCCGCCTGGTACTGGGCGCCGAGCTTCGCGAGCTCGGGGCAGTTCGCGAGCGACTTCGTGCCACCCTTGTTCGTCGAGCTGCCCTTCGTGGTCGTGGCGGCGTGCGTCGCGGCGGGCGCCGGGGACGAGGTCTTCTTCTTGCTGCCGCCGCAGCCCGCTGCTGCCACGAGCAGCACGACGAGGAGGGCGAGCATCGCGGATCTGGTTCTCACGGGGGCTCCTTTTCAGACGACGAGACTCGATTCTGGCTGGTGAGTCGGCGGTGCGCCAGGCAGGATGCGGCCGTGGCGCTCTACTTCGAGCAGCGCGGGGAGGGCCGGCCGGTCGTGTTCCTCCACGCGGCGGTCACCGACTCCGGCGGCTGGGCGCCGCAGTGGGACGCTTATGCCCCGCCCTACCGTCTGCTGCGCTGCGACTACCCCGGCTTCGGGCGCACGCCGCTGCGCAGCGGGCGGCTTGCCGTCTCGACCGACGTGGCGGAGCTCCTCGACGCGGAGAGGATCCGTGACGCCGCGCTCGTCGGCTGTTCCTTCGGCGCGACGATCGCGCTCGAGCTTGCGGTGGCACGTCCCGAGCTCGTGCGGGCGCTCGTCCTCGTCGGCGCGACCATGCCGGGGCTCGAGTCGCCGGAGGAGGTCAAGGAGTTCGGCGCAGCCGAGGAGGAGGCGCTGCGGAACGGCGATCTGGACGCCGCTGTCGAGCTGAACATCCGGATGTGGTTCGACGGCCCGGGCCGCTCCCCGGAGGACGTCGACCCCGTGACCCGAGCGGCAGTTGCGGCGATGTGCCGGAACGCGTTCGAGCGCTATCTCCCGTTTCTCGACACGGTCGAGTTCGAGCCGCTCGTCCCCGACCTCGAGCAGCGCCTGGCCGCGATCGAGCAGCCCGCTCTACTCGTCGTCGGCACCGGTGACGTGGAGCACGTCGTCCGCTCCGCCGATCTCCTCGCGGCCGCGCTTCCGAACGCGCGGGTCGCCACGATTCCGGAGGCGGCGCACCTCCCGAGCCTCGAGCAGCCGGCCGCCTTCGACGCGCTCGTCCTGCCCTTCCTCGCCGAGACGGCCTAGCTCTCCGGCTCGCCGCTGTCCCGCACGATGATCCTCTCCCCGGCGACGCGGACGATGTCGCTCCAGGGGATCGGGGGCGCGCCGAGCCGGCTGCTCCTGCGCCTGCGCCAGGCCAGGTCGAATGGCAGCCCGAAGTGCTCGGCAAAGCCCGAGGGCCCGACGCAGAGGCCGATCAGGACGAGCCGCGTGCCGCGCTGCTCCGCCCGCACGTCATGGACACGACCGAGCTTGCGCCCCGACTCCGTCTCGACGCGATGCCGGTTGAGCTCGCCGAGGCGCATCTAGCGCGACGCTCCGGGGATTCGCTCGACGAAGCGCCGCGCCCGCTCGTCGCCGCGCCCGAGGCGCAGCTCCGCGGCGGTGCGCTTCAGCTCGACGACGGCGCCGACGCGGGCGACCTCGCTCCACGGGACGTGCACCGCCTGGCCGCCGAGCCGCGCGGCGAGCCGGCCGAGGAAGCCGCGCGCCCGCCAGGCGTTGCCGCCGACGAGGATCTCCCGCACCTCCGCCTCGCCCTCGCCCAGGGGGCCGAGCTCGAGGTCGTCCACCTTGCCGCAGTTGCGTCCCTCGCTGTCCACGAGTTGATGGTCGAGCACGCCGAGCCCCAGGTCGAGCGACTGCGCTGTCATCCCTGGCCCCCGTTCGTGATCACCATCAGCGGGATCGCCGACACCGCGATCGCCAGGATGAGCACGAAGTAGAGGATCCCCAGCACGTTCGCAACCTTCCCGTTGCGGTGGCTCCCCATGTACGCCGGGTCGTTCGCGATCAGGAGGATCGGCAGGAAGGTGAGCGGCAGCGCCACCGCCGAGAAGATCACCGAGTACTCCGTGATCTTCACCGGGTCGTAGCCGGTCATCACGATCAGCATCGCCAGCAGGAAGATGACGATCCAGGAGAGGGCGAAGCGCGGCGCGCCGGCGTGGCTCTCCTTCTTGCCCCACTGCCAGCCGAAGAACTGGGCCAGGTTGTAGGCGCCCGAGAAGCTGGTCTCGATCGCCGCGCCGCCGACGGCGAAGAGGATCCCGACGAGCGCGAGGACGAGCCCGACCTCGCCGAGCACGTCCGCGACGCCGAGCGCGGGCGTCCCGATGAGCTGCGGGTGGATCCCCTGCGGCAGGAAGAGCATCGCCGCCACGATCATCAGCGCGAACGAGAGGAAGCCGCCGAGGGCATAGCCGATGACCGCCGTGATCTTGTTGATGCGCAGATCCTTCGGCCCCCAGCCGTCCTCGACCGCCCCGGAGGAGTAGAAGTAGACCTCGTACGGCGTCAGCGCCGCGCCGAGCAGGCCGACCGCGAAGTAGAGGAACACCGCGTGGTTCGTCGCCGGCACCTGCGGGACGAGGCCGTGGGCCACCTTCCCCCAGTCGTCGACGAGCTTGAAGGCGGCGACGGCGAAGACGAGCAGGCAGAGCCCGATGTAGCCGAAGACCCGTTCCAGCCATTCGAAGGGGAGGTACCACGAGAGGAGCAGGAGCGCGAGGACGCCGAGCGGGATCAGCACCCGGTACGGGAGCCCCGAGAGCAGCTGGAGCGCGAGCGCGACGCCCCCGACCTCGGCGGCGCAGGTCATGAGGTTGACGATCTCCGAGGCGATCAGGGTCGCGAGCCCCGCGCTGAAGCCGGTGCGCTCGCGCACGAGGTCGAAGACGGGGCGCTTCGAGATCGCGGCGACGCGGCCGCACATCTCGGAGTAGACGATGATCCCGACGACTCCGACGACGACGACCCAGAGCAGCTGGAAGCCGAAGGTCGCGCCGGCCTCGACGTTGAAGACGAGGTCGCCGATGTCGACGAAGCCGCCGATCGCCGCCAGGATCCCGAGCGCGATCTGGAGGAACTGCTTCACGAGCCGCCTCCGAGCTTCTCCGCCGCCTTCGCGTCAGCTGCGAGCCGCGCCGCGAGCCTGCGCTGGAGAGCGCTGTCGGAGCCGGAGCGGCTGAGCGTGTCGAGCTCGCTCCGGATGCGTTGCGCGAGCGAGGCGGCGCGCTTCGCCCGAGCCGCGAGCCCCGGCGCCGGACGGGCTTCGCCGAGCGAGGTCGCGACGCTTCCCGCGGCGTCGCGCAGCTCGCGCGCGTGGATCCTGGTGAACGCGACCGTCGCCCTCCCGCGCGCCGCATCGCCGGCCAGCATGCTGCCCTCGGCCGCGAGCGACTGCGACGTGGCAGCCTGCTCTTCGAGTGCGCCGGCCGTGAGCTGTCCCGACCCTCCGCAGCCGGCGAGCCAGAGCAGCAGCGACACACCGATGAGGATTGCCCGGATCAGACAACGTGTATTTGCCTTTGCAGGCTCGAGGAAACGCAGCGCCTAGACTGACCTCCGTGCAGCAGACCCTGGACATCTCGAACGACGTCGCCGCCGAGCTGGCCTCGATCGGCGACTCCGTCCTCGACGCGCTGCGCGCGCAGCTCGACTGCAAGATCAACCTGCGCGGCAACCGGCTGACGATCGACGGCGGCGACGCGCAGGTCGAGCAGGCGCGCGCGGTGATCGACGAGATCGTCGAGCTCGTCGAGGGCGGTCACGAGATCGGCTCCGGAACGGTTGACGCCGTGGTGTCCGCGCTGGACAAGAAGCAGGACATCCGCGAGGTGCTCGAGGACGTCGTCTGGCGCCACCGCGGCAAGAAGGTCGCCCCGAAGACCGCGGCGCAGAAGGAGTACGTGGACGCGATCCGCTCCTCGACCGTCACGTTCGGGATCGGCCCCGCCGGCACCGGCAAGACCTACCTGGCGATTGCGCTCGCGGTTGCAGCGCTCTCGGAGCGGCAGGTCGGGCGCATCATCCTCACGCGGCCCGCGGTCGAGGCCGGCGAGCGGCTCGGCTTCCTCCCCGGCGACGTGCTCGCCAAGGTCGACCCGTACATGCGCCCGCTCTTCGATGCGCTCTACGACATGATGGATCCCGAGAAGCTGAACGCCTACATGGAGCGCGGCACCGTCGAGGTCGCGCCGCTCGCCTTCATGCGCGGCCGCACGCTCAACGACTCGTTCATCATCCTCGACGAGGCGCAGAACACGAGCCCGGAGCAGATGCAGATGTTCCTGACGCGGCTCGGGTTCGGCTCCAGGGTCGTCGTCACCGGTGACGTCACGCAGGTGGATCTCCCGCGCGACCAGGCCTCCGGGCTGATCCAGGTGCAGGACATCCTCGGCGACGTGGACGGGATCGGCTTCGTGCGCTTCGGCAACGAGGACGTGGTGCGGCACAAGCTCGTCCAGCGGATTGTCGCGGCGTACAAGCTGCATGCGGAGCAGACGGGGACGCAGCGGAAGAAGTGATCGACGTGGAAGTCGAGAACCGGAGCGGGGCGGAGGTGGACGCGGACGG
>JAWVDX010000216.1:0-3142 GCA_033857015.1 Gaiellaceae bacterium | reverse complement strand
AGCGCGAGGTCGAGCTGCTCGTCGGTGTGCGTGGCCATGAGGGAGAAGCGCAGCCGCGCCGTCCCGGCCGGCACCGTGGGTGGGCGGATGCCGACGGCGAGGACGCCCCGCTCCTCGAGTGCCGCGGCGAGCTCGAGCACGCGCTCGCTGCCGCCGACGAGCGCCGGCACGATCTGCGTCGTCGACCCGCCCGTGTCGAAGCCGGCCGCGCGAACGCCGGCGCGGAAGCGCTCCGCATGCGCGCGCAGCCGTGCGCGGGCCGCGTCCGCGTCGTGCACGAGGTCGAGCGCCGCGTCGATCGTCCCGACGACCGCCGGCGGCAGCGCCGTCGAGTAGATGAGCGTCCGCGCCGTGGAGACGAGCTGCTCGATCCAGGGGCGCGCCGCCGCCACGTACGCGCCGTACGCGCCGAAGGCCTTCGAGAAGGTGCCCATCTGCAGCTCGACCTGCCCGGCCACCCCCAGTTCATGCGCGAGCCCCTCTCCGTGCGGGCCGAAGACCCCGCCCGCGTGCGCCTCGTCCACCAGCAGCGCGGCGCCGTAGCGCTCCTTCAGCGCCACGAGCTCGACGAGCGGGGCCACGTCGCCGTCCATCGAGAAGAGCGAGTCGGTCACGATCAGCTTGCGCGCTGCGCCGCTGTGCGCGAGCAGGCTCTCCAGGTGGTCGAGGTCGAGGTGCCGGTAGCGGTGCGACTCGGCGCCCGAGAGGCGGACGCCGTCGATGAGGCTGGCGTGGTTGAGGCGATCCGCGAAGACGGCGGCGTCCCTGTCGAGCACGGAGGCCAGGATCCCGACGTTCGCGAGGTAGCCGCTGCCGAAGACGAGCGCGCCCTCCGTGCCCTTGAACTGCGCCAGCTTCTCCTCCAGCGCCGCGAAGGCGGGATCGTGACCCGCGACCAGCCGCGAGGAGCCGGCACCGCCGCCGCGCGTGGCTGCCGCCTGCGCTGCGGCGACGAGACGCGGGTCGCCCGCGAGGCCCAGGTAGTTGCTGGACGCCAGGTTCACGAGCTCGCGCCCGTCCCGGCGGGCGAGCGGCTCGGCGGACGTCTCGGTCGGGCGCAGCCGCCGGGTCAGCGCCGCTGCGTCGCGCCGCTCGCGCTGCGTCTCAAGCCAGCGCGACCAGCTCGGCAAGGTGCTCCTCCGCCGTGGCCGGATCGTCGAGGTGCGGGACGCGCAGCAGGAGCGGGCCGTGGCCGAAGAGGCCGATCAGCTCGGCGTTGTCGTCGGTCGACTCGTCCGGCTCGCCGTTGAGGACGACCGCAGCGACCGGGAGATCGCGCGCCCGGGCCGCCTCGATCGTCAGCAGCGTGTGGTTCACCGTCCCGAGGCCCGCGCGCGCCACGATGACGAGCGGCAGCCCGAGGGCGCGCGCCAGGTCGGCGACGAGCAGGTTGTCCGCGAGCGGGACGAGCAGCCCGCCGGCGCCTTCGACGAGGACGATCTCGTTGACCGAGACGAGGCGGTCGGCGCGCCGCAGGATCTGCTCCAGCTCGATCGTCACGCCGGCGCGCCGCGCTGCCACGAGCGGTGCGAGCGCGGCCTCGAAGGCGTACACGTTGTCGGCCCCGAGCAGGGCCGCGTCGCCGGATGGGTCGTCGGCGAGCGCGCCGCTCTGCACCGGCTTGAAGACCGCGACCTTGTGCTCCTGGGCGCGCAGCGCCCGCGCGAGCGCGCCTGTCACCACGGTCTTGCCGACGCCCGTGCCCGTCGCCGTGACGAAGAAGCCGCGCATCAAGCCCGCGGCCCGAGCGGAGCGCCGAGCGCCTCGATCGTGAAGCCGAGGTCCTCGATCATGCTCCAGTCCTCCTCGGCCGGCTGGCCCGGCTCGGTGAGGTAGTCCGAGGCGAAGATCGCGTTCGCCGCGTAGAGCCCGAGCGGCTGCAGCGAGCGCAGGTGCACCTCGCGCCCGGCCGAGAGGCGGATCTCCCGGTCGGGGCAGACCAGGCGGAACATCGCCAGCACCTTGAGGCAGTAGCGCGGGTCGAGCCGCTCCGGCTGATCCTCGAGCGGCGTCCCTTCGATCGGGAGCAGGAAGTTGACCGGGATCGACTCGGCGCCGATGTCGCGCAACGCGAAGCAGGCATCGACGAGCTGCTCGGGCGACTCGCCCATCCCAACGATCACGCCGGAGCAGGGAGAGAGCCCCGCGCGCGCGACCGTCTGCACCGTCTCGACGCGGTCGCCGTGCGTGTGGGTGGAGCAGATCTCGTCGTAGAAGTCCGCCGAGGTGTTGAGGTTGTGGTTGTAGCGCTCGACCCCGGCGTCGGCCAGAGCTGCCGCCTGCGCGTCGTCGACGAGCCCGAGACACGCGCAGAGCTTGAGCCCGGGGTGGCGCTCCTTGATCTCGCGCACCGCCTCGGTGACGCCGTTCAGCTCGCGCTGCGACGGCCCGCGCGCGGAGATCACGATGCAGCAGGTGGAGGCGCGCAGCTCGACGGCGCGCTCCGCCTGCGCGACGATCTGCTCCTTCGAGACGAGCTGGTACCGCTCGATCTGCGCCGTGGAGACCCGCGACTGCGAGCAGTACGCGCAGTCCTCGGGGCAGTGCCCGCTCTTCGCGTTGATCAGGAAGTTGAGCTTGACGACGTCGCCGTAGTAGCGGTGACGCAGGCGATAGGCGGCGCCGAGGAGGTCGAGCAGCTCCGTGTCGGGAGCCTCGAGGGCGGCCAGCGCGTCGGCCCGGGACAGCGGCTCACCCGCGAGGACGCGATCGGCGAGGCCGTGCCAGCGGCTTCCCGGGATGGCCTCCGTCGACAGCACGGCGGCATTCTCGCACGCGCGTCAGCAGCAGGGAGCCGCCGCGCCGGCGAGCGGCACCACGAACATCCTCCCCGAGCTCATCGAGCGCACGACGTGCCCGTCCGCGAGGTCGACGACCAGCATGCGGTTACGGCCGCCCCACTCGAGGACGAGCGCCCGGTTGCCGGTCGCGGCCATGAGCCCGAGCGGCGCGCTCCCGAGCGTGTGCAGGAGCTGCGTGCCGGCAGCGTCGTAGAGCGTGAGGCCCGCTCCGCTCCTGCCATCCTGGGCCGTATCCGTGACGCCCGCGGTCACGACGAGGTCCTCTGCCGGCATGACCGACCCCGAGGCTCGCGCGACGACGCGCTCGGTCCAGGTGGTCGCGTCGACGAGATGCAGCCCGA
>JAWVDX010000215.1:0-3944 GCA_033857015.1 Gaiellaceae bacterium | reverse complement strand
CTTGCCGCGACTCCCTCGCGCGCCGACCCACAGGCCGAACGCTGGAGAGCTGTCGTTCTCGTCCGCTCAGGCGGGCTAGACGAGCGGGAGGTACGCCTCGAAGCAGCTGCCCTGGCCGGGGTGGCTCGTGACGACGAGCTCGCCGCCGGCCTCCGAGACGATCTCACGCGCGCGCGCGAGGCCCGTCGCGGTCGTGGTGCGCAGGGCCGGGGCGACGCTGAAGAGCGACTCGAAGACGCGCGCGCGGAGCACCGCGTCGATACCGACCCCGGTGTCGCGGACGGCGAGGAGCGCGAAACGGCCACTCCCGAGCCCGGGCGACTCGACGGCGATCCCCGTAGTCATCGTGACGACGCCGCCCTGGAGCATCGAGTCGCGCGCGTCGAGACAGAGGTCGACGAGCAGCCGTTCGAGCTCGAGCGCGCCGATCTCGACGTGGGCCCCGTCGAGCCCGAGCCCCATCGACAGGTCGATGCTGCGACCCACGAGCGCGCGCAGCGCGGACTCGTGGCGGAGCAGCTCGCCGTCCAGGTCGAGTCCAGCGGTGGCGACCGGGCGCGGCGCGGGCGGCGCGGCGGCCGGCACCGCAGACTGCTCGAGTCGATCGCCGGTGACGCCCGAGGCGACCAGCACGCCGTAGATCCCGCGGGGCCGGCCCTGCCAGTCGCCGACGACATGGACGAGGTCGCGCACCTGCACGACGACGCCGTCCGAGCGGACGAGGCGGTACTCCAGCACGTGGTCGCCGGGACCCAGCCCGGCGAGGCGCTCGCGCACCGAGCGGCGATCCTCCGGGTGGATCACCTGCTCCCGGAAGTCGGGCTCGTCCAGCCAGCGCGCGAGCGGGTAGGCGAGCAGCTCCTCAGCGTGGCGGCTGATGAAGGTGAGGCGCAGCGTCGCGGGATCGGCCTCCCAGACGACGGCGGTCAGGCGCTCGAGGAGATCGCCGAACGTCCCCCGCTGCGCCTCGGGGGAGAGAGGAAGCGCGAGCGCGGACGGCTGGTGGAGGAGATGAAGTTGTGGCGGCTGCACGGTCTGACTTGCGGGTCAGGGGGAAGATCCGTCTTGAGTCGGATATGCGTGACATTAGGCAGCACCTGCAACCCCCGATAGAGGGAGCGCGTGTGCAGCGCCGCCCGCGCCGCGACTACGAAGGGTGGCCGATGGGACTCGAACCCACGACCACCCGGACCACAACCGGGGGCTCTACCAACTGAGCTACGGCCACCGTGGGGGTCGAAGGATAGCCGGTTCCGCGGGCAGGGCTGGGCGAGAACGGCATCTACGCGGCAGCAGCGAGAAACGCGCGCACGACGTCGGCGGCTTCGGCGCTGCCCGCTGGCGGTCTGAGGGTTCCCGCATCGCTGCCAGCTCGCGCTTGCGGCTACGATGGCGCGTCCATGGCCCATCCTCGCGCCGATGAACCGCTGAACCTCGCCAAGCGCTAGGCCGGCCAGCCCACTTACCGGCGGACTCTCGCCCAAAATCGAAGGAGCCGGTATGCGCCGCTCGTTGCTCGTCCTCTTGCTCTCTGTCGGCGTGTGCCTGTTCGCAACCGCATCCACGCTCGCGACCGGGCCGGGTGGTTGGAACCGTCTAGGGACGGACGGCACACCGTCAGGTGCATCGCTCAACGGGCACGTCACCGCGCTGAATGCCGATACGCCTGGTGCGCTCTACGTCGGTGGGAGCTTCACGAACGCCGGCGGAATCGCCTCGGCCGACCGGATCGCGAAGTGGGACGGGACGAAGTGGAGCGCCCTCGGCACGACGCCGCTGGGCACCGGGTCTGTCTTCGCGATCGCCACCTACGCCGGCAAGGTCTATGCGGGTGGGACGTTCGTCAACGCCGGCGGCCAGGCGGCCGCGGACTACCTCGCGGTCTTCGACGGCGTGAGCTGGAAGCCGTTCTGCAACTCGACGACGAGACCGGCCTTCGATGCCGCAGCTCTCCAGGTCCTCGCGCTTCAGGTGGTCGGGTCGACCCTCTATGTGGGCGGCACATTTCAGAATGCGAACAGCGACCGGCGTGCGGATTACCTGATCGCCTGCGATCTGGCCACGGGGACGCCGAGCGTCACGGTCGACACCGACGGCGACTTCACGGGCCCCGTGTACGACCTTGCGGCCACGCCTGACGGGACGCTCTACGCCGGCGGCACGTTCACCAACCTCGACCACGTCGCGACGGCCGACCGCGTAGCCTCGTACAACGGCACCACCTGGCAGGGGCTCGGCACGACAGCAATCGGTGGGATCGTTCGCGCGCTCCACGCCCAGGGGACGGACGTCTACATCAGCTCCGACGGCGTCAACATCGGCGGCGTTGCTCAGGCCGACCACCTTGTGAAGTGGAACGGCTCCGGCTTCAGCGCCGTGGGGGCCAACGGCGCGGGCACGGACGGCTACTTCCCCGCAACGACGTACATCAATGCGCTCACGAGCTCGGGGTCGCTCCTGTTCGCGGCCGGCTCCTGGCAGAACGCCGACGGAAAATCGACAGGAGACGTCGTTGCGTCCTTCGACGGCAGCAAATGGCGACCGATCGGCTCCAACGGCGCCAACGACGGCCCATGGGTCGGGGACACGCAGGCGCTCGAAGTCTTCGGTGGGCAGCTCTATGCCGGTGGCGCCATGACGAACGCCGGCGGAGACAGGAAAGCGAACTTCGCCACGTCGCGGTCGCTTCGGCTGCCCGACGCCCTGATCGCCACCGCCACGGGCGGTTACGTGGGCGACGACGTCTACAACAAGACGGCGGTCGGCCAGACGAAGACGATCCAGATCGCCCGGGGCTCGAGCAGTTATTTACCGATCACGATCCAGAACGAAGGCCTGCTGCCGGCGAGCTTCAGGCTCAAAGGCACGGGCGCTGCGACCGGCTACACAGTCACGTACGTCAACTACTACAACGGCGCCAACATCACGACCGCGGTGAGGAACGGGAGCTTCTCGACCGGGATCCTGGCGCCTGGTCAGAGCTTCGCGATGAAGATCATCGTGAAGCTCTCCGCGAGCGCCGCCACCACTGGAGCGTTCGTCCTCACCGCAAGGTCGACCGCCGGGACGCCGGCGGACGCCGTCAGAGGAGTGGTCCGCGCAACCTAGGTCTCTTCGCGGGCGCGACACCCATCTCTGGCGGTTCTGACGCGAGTGACCCGCTCACAGCGAACGAGGCGGCTCGCGGCCGCGTCTTTGAATGCGCTTGGATACTTGAGGCCGTAGCCGATCATCCAGTCGGCGCCTTCCACTGATGTTCCGTGGGCGGGGCTGCGCCTGAAGCGCTCACGCCCTCGGGCGACCTCTGTCGCGTCGGTTAGATTCGTCCCCGTGACGATCTGCGCCAACTGCGGGCACGAGAGCGCCGAGCCGTTCCGGTTCTGCCCGGCCTGCGGCACAGCCGTCGAGCCGGCCGCACCGGCGCGCGAGGTGCGGAAGGTCGTGACGGTTGTCTTCTGCGACCTCGCCGGCTCGACCGCGCTCGGCGAGCGCACCGACCCGGAGGCGCTTCGCGTCACGATGCGCGGCTACTACGAGGAGGCGCGCCTGATCCTCGAGCGCCACGGCGGCACCGTGGAGAAGTTCGTCGGCGACGCCGTGATGGCCGTGTTCGGCGTCCCGGTCTCGCGTGAGGACGACGCGCTGCGCGCCGTGCGGGCCGCGTGGGAGATGCGCTCCGCCGTGACGGCGCTCGGCCTGCAAGCGCGCATCGGCGTCAACACGGGCGAGGTCGTCACGGGCGAGGGCGACACGCTCGTCACCGGCGACGCGGTCAACGTCGCGGCGCGGCTCGAGCAGGCTGCAGGCGTGGGCGAGGTCCTGATCGGCGCGAGCACGCGCCGCCTCGTCCGCGATGCGACCACGGTCGAGCCGGTGCCGGTGCAGGCGAAGGGCAAGTCCGAGCCGGTCGAGGCGTTCCGCCTGCTCGAGGTCGATCTCGTGGC
>JAWVDX010000214.1:0-5909 GCA_033857015.1 Gaiellaceae bacterium | reverse complement strand
TCGCGCTCCCCGCGCTCATGCTGCTCGCGCTGCTCGTCCCTGCGTCGGTGCTGCCCTACGAGCTGGCGGTCGACTGGATGAACCGGCGCTTCGCCGTCGCCCTGGTCGCCGTGACGATGCTGGCGCTGGACGCGGCGCTCTACGCCCTGGGCTGACTCCGGCCCTTCGGCTTCGCCTTCGCCTTCGGACGCGCGGGCGCCTTCTTCTTCTTCACCGTGGCCTTCTTCTTCGCCACGGCCTTGACCACGAAGCTGCTCTCGCCCATCACCGCTCCGTACTTCTGCGCCGTCCTGGCGCCGAGACCCGGCCAGACGTACCAGAGGTACCGCCCGGGGAGGAGCTGCTGCAGCTTGCGGTTGAACTTCCAGCTCTTCTGCATCGCCAGGCGTGGCTGGTCCGGCCAGGCGCTCAGGATCTTCGTGCCCGTGCTCCCGGCACTCGCAGTCACCTTCGCGCCGGAGACGCGATAGAGCTGGACGTTGTAGTAGGTCGCCCCGCTCAGCGCGCGCCACTTGAGCACGGGCGGCTTCGTCACGACCGCTCCGTCGCGCGGCGTCGTGAGCAGCTGCGCCTTCGGCGTCGCGCGGATGACGAGCCCGCGCGAGCCATTCCCCGCCTTGTCGAAGGCGATGACGACGTAGCGATACTCGAGCCCGTTCTTCAGCCCCGTGTCGCTGTAGCCGGCCTGCGCGCCCTGATAGACGAGCGCCTGCCCGGACGAGCCGAGCGAGCGGGTGACGGTCACGTGGTCGAAGTCGCTATCGCCGGGGGCCTTCCAGCTGAGGCTCACCGAGCCGTCGCCGGCGACTGCCTTGAGCCCGGTCACATCTCCCGGCGGAGCCGCGTCGATAACCACCGGCGCCACGGGCGTGGTGACGACCGTGATCTGCGAGTGGGCGCTCGCCGCATTCCCTGCGCGGTCCTTGGCGGTGAACGTGAGGGTCGTCGTGCCGACCGGAAGGCTCGCCGGAGCGTTGCTCGTCACCGGAACCGGGCCGTCGACGAGGTCCCTGGCGTTCGCAGCGGCAAGGAAGGCCGCGACGTCCTTCGCGCTGCTCGCCAGGCTGCTCGCCCCGTTCGAGGACACCGTGATCGGCGCCGGCACGTTCAACGTCGGCTTCGTCGTGTCGACGACGGTGGCCGTGAAGGAGGCGGTGCCCCGGTTGCCGAAGGGGTCGGACGCCGTGCAGGTGACGCCCGTCCGGCCGAGCGGGAAGACGGAGCCCGGGCTCGGGCTGCAGCTCACCGGCACCGGCTCGCCGAGGTCGAAGGGCGTCGAGACCGCGTAGGTGAGCGTGGCGCCGGCCGGTCCGTCGGCTTCCGCCGTGATGTCGGGCGGCACAGGCACGACGGGCGCCGTGGTGTCCGCGACCCGCACGTTGAAGCTTCCGCTCGCGCTGTTCGAGTGGGAGTCGGTCGCGGTGCACGTCACCGACGTTGTGCCGAACGGGAAGAGGGTGCCCGAGGGCTTCGTGCAAGTTGCAGCGATGCTCCCGTCGACGAGGTCGCTCGCTCCGACCGTGAAGGTCACCGTGGCACCCGCGGCCGAGGTCGCCTCCTTGGCCAAGGTGCCCGGAACGGTCAGCACCGGAGCGGTCGTGTCGTGCACGGTCACGGTGAAGCTGCCCGAGTCCGTGTTGCCGCTCGTATCGTGGGCGCTACAGCTGACCGTCGTCGTCCCGACCGGGAACGTGGCGCCGGAGGCCGGGGTGCACGTCGGCGTCAGGGCACCGTCGACCGCGTCATTCGCGGTGGCGGAGAAGCTTGCTGTTGCGCCGCCCGGGCCGGTCGCCTCGACCGTGATGTCCCCGGGAACCGAGACCGTGGGCGAGACGCCGTCCGTGACCGTGACCTTGAACGAGGCGCTGCCGGTGTTGCCCGCGTCGTCGGTCGCGGTGCAGGTTACCGTCGTCTGCCCGACCGAGAACGTGCTTCCGGAGGCCTTGTCGCAACCCACCGACGGGCTCGCGTCAACCGCGTCGCTCGCCGAGACCGAATAGCTGACGGGCGCGCCGCCGGGGCCGCTTGCAGGAGTCGTGATGTCGTCGGGGACGGTCACCGACGGGTCGCCGTTGTCAGTCACTGTCACGTTGAAGGAGTTGCTCCCGGTCTTGCCGTGCGAGTCGGTGGCAGTGCAAGTGACCCCGGTGGTCCCGAGCGGGAAGGTGCTCCCGGAGGCCGGCGAGCAACTCGCATCGAACGTTCCGTCGACGGCGTCACTCGCCGAAGCGGAGAATGCGACCCCCGACGCGCCGCCGGCGCTCGTCGCAAACGCATTGATCGTGCCCGGGACGCTCACGGTCGGGGCAGTGGTGTCGTCGACCGTGACGTCGAAGCTCGCGGACGAGGTCTCGCTCGTGTCGGGATTGGTCGCGGTACAGGTGACCGTCGTGGTGCCGAACCCGAAGGTGCTCCCGGAGCTCGGCGAGCAGGACACAGGGCTCCCGTCGTCGGCAGTGGGGTCCGTCCAGGAGAAGCTGGCGCCAGCCGGGCCGGTAGCCTCGACCGTCTTGTCCTCGGGAACGCCGTTCAGAGCCGGCGGGTCAGCCTGCGCCGCGTGCGCGAACAGGACCAGCGCAAGGACGACTGTCGCTGCCAGGACCAGCCTGGCCCGCCGCATCCGCCCAGCTGCCTTCACCCTTCTCGACCTTCCCTCTCCCCCATCCCTCGAGTGAGGGACGGACCTTTCTACCACAGCTTCGAAGCGACGGCTCAGCCCAGCTCGTCGATGAGATCCGCGATCGAGTCGACGATCCGTGAGGGCCGGAACGGGAAGCGCTCCGTCTCGTCCCGCTTGGTCGAGCCCGTCAGCACGAGGACGGTGTGCATCCCGGCCTCGAGGCCCGAGACGATGTCCGTGTCCATGCGGTCGCCGACCATTGCGGAGGTCTCCGAGTGGGCGTCCAGCGCGTTCAGGGCGGAGCGCATCATCAGCGGGTTCGGCTTGCCGACGAAGTACGGCTCCACCCCGGTCGCCTTGCTGATGAGCGCGGCCACGGAGCCGGTGGCGGGGAGCGGGCCGTCCGGGGTCGGGCCGGTCGCGTCCGGGTTCGTCGCGATGAAGCGCGCGCCGGCCGCGATCAGGCGGATCGCGTGGGCGATGCGCTCGAAGCTGTACGTGCGCGTCTCGCCGAGGACGACGTAGTCCGGGTCGCGCTCGGTCAGCGTGTAGCCCGCGCCGTGGAGCGCCGTCGTCAAGCCGGCCTCGCCGATCGCGAACGCCGACCCGCCGGGACGCTGGCCCTCGAGGAAGGCCGCGGTCGCGTTCGCGGAGGTCCAGATCGCCTCCTCCGGCACCTCGAGGCCGCTCAGCCTGAGGCGCGCCGAGAGGTCACGGCGCGTGTAGATCGAGTTGTTCGTCAGCACGAGGAACGGCAGGCCCCGCTCGCGGAGGCGGTTCAGGAACCGGTCCGCGCCGGGGATCGCCTGCTCCTCGTGGACGAGCACGCCGTCCATGTCCATCAGCCACGAGCAGATCTCCCGCTTCTTCATGCGCCGATCCTATGCTGTCCTCGGAGCGCGCCGGCTGCCCTAGACTCGACGGCGTGGCCGTTTGCCGGCGCTGCAACCACATAAACCCCGATGGCGCGCTCTTCTGCAACGCCTGCGGCTCAGCCCTCGAGCGCCATCGACAGGAACACCGCAAGCCGGCGACGCTCATCTTCTGCGACGTCTCCGGCTCGACGGAGCTCGGCGAGCGGATCGACGCGGAAGCGGTCCGCGAGGTCATGTTCTCCTACTTCCACGAGGTGCGCGCCGCAATCGAGCGGCACGGCGGCACGGTGGAGAAGTTCGTCGGCGACGCGGTCCTCGGCGTCTTCGGCGTGCCGGTGGCCCACGAGGACGACCCGCTCCGCGCCGTCCGCGCGGCCCTCGAGATGGAGCAGCGCCTTCCCGAGCTGAACGCGGAGCTCGAGAGCCGCTACGGGACGCGCCTCGTCCTGCGCACCGGCATCAACACCGGCGAGGTCGTCGCCGGCGACCCGGCCTCGCGCGAGACGTTCGTCTCCGGCGACGCGGTCAACCTCGCGGCGCGACTCGAGCAGGCGGCCGAGCCGGGCCAGATCCTGCTCGGCGAGACGACCTACGCACTCGTCCGCGACAGCGTCGAGGCGCAGCCGGTGGAGCCGCTCGCTCTGAAGGGGAAGGCGGCGCCTGTGCGCCCGTACCGACTGGTCGGGCTCCGCGACCACGCGCCCGCCCAGCGCGGCGTCCCGCTCGTCGGCCGCGCGGCTGAGCTCCGCTCGCTCCTCGATGCGCTTGACCAGGTGGAGGTGACCGGCAAGCCGCGGCGCGTCCTCGTGCTGGGCGACGCAGGGGTCGGGAAGTCGCGCCTCGTCGAGGCGTTCCTCGAGCAGGCCGGCGCCCGCGTGCTCGCGCTGTCGGCCCGCTGCCTGCCGTATGGAGAGGGGATCACCTACTCGCCGCTCGTCCAGCTGCTGCGCCAGGCGGCCGCGATCGGCGAGAGCGCCGACCGCGAGCACGCCCTTGCGCGGCTGCAGCGCCTGCTCGGGACGGCGCTCGACGGCGAGGTCGTGGCCCGGATCCTGGGCCAGGTGCTCGGCTTCGTCGACGGCGTGGCCTCCGCACTCGAGATCACCTGGGCGGCCCGCCGCGCCGCCGAGACGCTCGCCGCGGACCGGCCTCTCGTGCTGCTCGTCGACGACCTCCAGTGGGCCGAGGAGCCGCTCGTCGAGCTTCTCGCCGCCATCGCCGAGCGCGGGCAGGCGCCGATCCTCCTCCTCTGCCTCGCTCGCCCCGAGCCCGAGCTCCGCGACCGCACCTGGCTCCCAGAGCTTGACCTGCAACCCCTCGCCGACTCGGACGCGGAGGAGCTGATGCGCGGCCTCGTCAGCGGCCGCGCGCTCGCTCCGATCGCGCGCGAGCGCCTCCTCGCGGCGGCCGGCGGCAACCCGCTCTTCCTCGAGGAGCTCGTCGCCTACCTCGATGCGGACGGCGACCCGGCGGAGATCCCACCCACGCTCGACGCGCTCCTCTCCGCGCACATCGACACGCTCGACGGCCGCGACCGTGGCACGCTCGAGCGGGCCTCCGTCGAAGGGGAGGTCTTCCACCGCGGCGCCGCCCTCGCGCTGATGGATCCGCCGTCGGACACCGTCGAGGTCGACGCCGCGCTCGTCAGCCTGCGCTCGAAGGAATTCGTGCGCGAGAGCCGCTCCAGCTTCGACGGAGAGACCGCCTTTCGCTTCCGCCACCTGCTCGTGCGCGACGTGGCCTACCGCTCGGCACCGAAGCGGCGGCGTGCCGAGCTCCACGTGCGGTTTTCCGGCTGGCTGGAGACGAAGCTCGGCGACCGCCTCCTCGAGCTGGCGGAGATCGTCGGCTATCACCTGGAGCAGGCCTGGCGGCTGCGCTCCGACCTCGGACCGCTCGACCAGGACACGATCGAGGTCGGAGGCAAGGCCTCGGAGCTGCTCGCGGGCGCGGCGCGACGAGCCCTCGCGCGCGCGGACGGGGCCTCGGCGCTCAACCTCTTCACGCGCGCCAGCGAGCTCGCGGAGGCGCCCCAGACCAAGCTCGGCCTCGAGCTGGAGCGCGGCATCGCGGCACGCGAGGCAGGGAACTTCGCCCTCGCCTCCGCCGCGCTCGAAGCGGTGATCCGCGAGGCCGCGACGCTCGACGCCCGGGGCGTGGCGGCGCGCGCCGCGATCGAGCTGGCGCTGATCCGCCACCACACCGAGCCCGGTGCGATCGACGAGGTGCGCCGGGTGGCCGAGGCAGCGCTTACGACCTTCGAGGAGCTGGGCGACGAGCAGGGCCTCGCCGTCGCGCTCACCGCCCTGGCGGAGGAGCGCTGGGTCGCGCTGCGCTGCGCCGAGATGGAGGAGCTGCTCGAGCAGGCGCTCGTCCACGCCGAGCGAGCCGGCGACGAGCGACTGATCGCGGGG
>JAWVDX010000213.1:0-8888 GCA_033857015.1 Gaiellaceae bacterium | reverse complement strand
GCCATGTCGATCTTCGCCCGGAGGACGCGGGTGCCGTCGGGGAACTCGCCTGCGCGCATGCGCTCGAAGAGGTCGAGGCTCTCCTCCGCGGGGCGGTCGCGGAAGGGGCTGTTCCGGCCGGGCTCGGTGAGCGTGCCGCGATGCGCGCGGATCTCGTCTGCAGAGAGGTCGTCGACGTAGGCGCTGCCCGTCTCGACGAGGTGGACGGCCCAGGCGTAGAGCTGCTCGAAGTAATCGGAGGCGTGGTGGAGGTGCTCGCCCCAGTCGAAGCCGAGCCAGCGCACGTCGGCCTCGATCGCGTCGATGTACTCCTGCTCCTCCTTGGCGGGGTTCGTGTCGTCGAAGCGGAGGTGGCAGCGCCCGCCGAACTCCTGCGCGATGCCGAAGTTGAGGCAGATCGACTTCGCGTGGCCGATGTGGAGGTAGCCGTTCGGCTCCGGCGGGAAGCGCGTGACTACGGTGTCGTGGAGCGCCGCGTCGAGGTCCGCGCGGACGATGTCGCGGATGAAGTCGCTGCGCTCCGGGGAAGGGGCACTCACCGTTCGATCGTATCGACGTGCCGCTGAGCTGCCGCGCTGAAGCGGACGTACCGAGTCGCCGGCCGTCCCGCGAACCCCGGGGACAGGCCCGGGCCTGTCCCCGGGCCATGTCCGTATTGGGCCTGAACTGCACCAAAATCGAACCGATTCTTTGACGGACTCAGACGTCGCCGTTCGGCGTGCCTAGTGTGGGGTCGTGCCTCGAGCGCCACGCAATCTTCAGCCGGACGGCTACTTCCATGTCACGAGCCGTGGGAACCGACAGGCAGCGATCTTCGTCGATGACCTGGACAGACTTGCCTTCCTTGGCCGCCTCGCGATAGTGACGGACCGAGTGCCATGGTCGGTGCTCGCCTACTGCTTGATGACGAATCACGCCCACCTGCTTGTCCACGCACGGGTCGAGGAGCTCTCGAAAGCGATGCATCTGCTCGCCGGCTGGTACGCACAGCGCTTCAACAAGCGCCACGAGATCACGGGCCACCACTTCCAAGGACGGTTTGGAAGCGAGCCAGCGGTGCGCGACGCGCACCTTCTCGCAACGGTCCGCTACGTCGCGCTGAACCCCGTGGAGGCCGGTCTCTCTGCGCGACCGCAAGATTGGGAGTGGAGTAGCTACTCGGCCGCGATTGGAAAGCGCCAAGCGCCGCGTTTCCTCAAGCGTGCAGCGCTCCACGAGCTCTTCGGACCAACGCGCGCCACCGCGATCGAACGGATGCGAGAGTTCGTCGAGCACGATGGCACGAACCCGCTGTCAGTGTCCTAGACGGACATGTCCAGGGGACAGGCCCGGGTCTGTCCCCAGAGCTTTGGTGTGGAGGCTAGGCTGGCGGCGATGCAGCTTGGCGCGCACGTCTCCACCTCGGGCGGCATCCACACGGCGATCGACCGGGCTGTCGAGCGAGGCGCCGACTCCCTGCAGCTCTTCACGCAGAGCCCGCGGATGTGGCGGCCGACGAACCACGCGCCGGAGTCGATCGAAGCCTTCAAGCGCGGCCGCGTCGAGCACGGGATCGGCGGCGTCGTCTGCCACGCCCTCTACCTCGTGAACCTCGCCTCGCCCGACGACGACATCTACGCCAAGTCGGTCGAGGCGATGCGCAACACCATGGATGCGGCCTGCGCCATCGAAGCGGACGCCGTCATCTTCCACGTCGGCTCGCATCTGGGCTCCGGCCTCGAGGCGAGCCTCGAGCGTGTCGTGCCGGCGCTCGCCGAGATCCTCGAGCGCAGCTCCGACGCGACCTGGCTGCTGATGGAGAACACCGCCGGCGCCGGCGGCACGATCGGACGCTCGCTCGACGAGCTCGAGGCAATCTACGACCGGCTCGACCGCCACCCGCGCCTCGGCGTCTGCCTCGACTCCTGCCACCTCTACGCGTCCGGCGTGGACGTGACCGATCGCGACACCCTCGACCGCCTGCTCGACGAGCTCGACGAGCGCATGGGCATCGAGCGGCTGCGCGCCCTCCACGTGAACGACTCCAAGATGCCGCTCGGCTCCAACCGCGACCGCCACGACAACATCGGCGAAGGGCTCATGGGCGAGCAGCTCGGTGTCTTCCTGGGGCACCCCGCGCTCCAGGGCCTCCCCGCCGTGCTCGAGACACCCGGGCCCGACGGGCACGGCCCCGACGCCGGGCAGATCAGCCGCGTGAAGGAGCTGCACGCGCGCTGGGCGTCCGGCCGCTCCGCAACCATGTCGGCGTGACGAGAGCCAGGAAGAGAGGCCCGAGCACCCCGTTCCTCGTGGCGCTCGTGCTGCTGGTGCTGCTCCTGGTCGCAGGCGGAACGCTCGCGCTGCTGCTGCGCAACCGCGACGACTCGACCGCCACGCCGACCACTGCGCCGGCGACGACGGACACCACCACCGGCACGACGACGACCACGACGCCCGCGCCGACGCGGCTCCTCGTCTACTTCGTCCGCGACGGGGCGATGGGCGCCGCCGGCCGCCCGGTGAGCGCGACGCCCGCGGTCGGCAAGGCCGCCCTCGAGGCGCTGCTCGCCGGCCCGACCTCCGAGGAGCAGGCGCACGGTCTGCGTACCGAGATCCCGAGCGGCGCCGCCCTCGAGTCGCTCGCGATCACCAACGGACGTGCCACGGCGAAGCTCTCCTCCGACCTCACGCCGCTCGCCAGCGCGGAGGTCGTCTTCACGCTGACGCAGTTCCCGACCGTCCACGACGTGGTCGTCGTGACGCCGTCGGGCGCGTCGAAGCCCCTCGACCGCAAGAAGCTGGAGGACCTCTCCCCGCTCATCCTCGTCGAGTCGCCGACCCCCGGCGACGCGGTGACGAGCCCGCTGCGCATCAGCGGAACGGCGAACACCTTCGAGGCGACGCTCCAGCTCGAGCTCACGAACACGGACGGGAAGGTGCTCGCGAAGCGCTTCCTCACCGCGACCTCCGGCACCGGCACGCGCGGCACCTTCGGCGGCACGCTGAGGTTCGCCCGGCAGGACGCCGGAACCGGGCTCGTCCTTACCGCGTACGAGGACTCGGCCGAGAACGGCGCGCGCGTCCACGTGGTGCAGATCCCGCTCGTCGCCGGTTGAACCGTTCCGGTCGTCGCCGCCCTAGTCAGCCGGGCGGAGCGAGCTGCCACACGTCCTGCCGCAGCAGCGGGACGACCTCCCCGTCGGTCGTCACGCCGTCGACGTCGACCTCGGGCCCGCCGATCATGAAGTCCGTGTGGATGCTCGAGTCGTTGACGCCGAGCTCCGAGAGCGTCTTGCCCTGGCCGCCGACGACCCCGTCGGCGAAGCCGCGCCCGTAGGCGGCGTGGCAGGTCGCGTTCTCGTCGAAGAGCGTGTCGAAGAAGACGAGGCCCGTCTCCCCCACGCGCGACGTCCCGTCCACGAGGGCGATCTCGCCGAGCCGGCGGGCGCCCGCGTCCTTCGCGTGCTGCGCCTCGACGACCTCGGCTCCGCTCTCCGCGGTCACCTCCACGATGACCCCGCCCTCGAAGCGCATCGCCAGCCCGGAGATGGTCGCGCCGCCGATCGTGAGCGGCCGTGTCGAGCGGACAACTCCCTCGGTGCGGGCCGGATCCGGCGTCGTGAAGACCTCCTCCGTCGGCACGTTGGCGACGTGCCACTGGCCGAACGCCGTGGTGCCGCCGCCCGAGTCCCAGCGCGAGTCCGGCAGGAGCCCGACCGTCAGGTCGGTGCCGGGCCCCGTGAAGCGGAGCGCATCGAAGCGCCGCTCGTTGAGCGTCGCCGCCCGCGCCCGCAGCCGGGCGACGTGGTCGCGCCAGGCCGCGACGGGATCGGCCTCGTCGAGGCGGACGCAGTGCCCGACCGCCTCCCAGAGCCGCTCCACGTCAGGCTCGCCGAAGACGACCTCCGCCCAGCCTGCGGTCGGGTAGCCGACGAGCGTCCAGGCGACCTCCTCGGTGGTGTGCTGGCGCGAGGCCAGCTCGCTGAACGCGGTGTTCTGGCTCTTCGTGAGACGCGTGCGATCGATGCCGTCGAGCAGGCGCGGGAAGGGCAGGCTGCGGATTGCGATTCGCGCCCCCTTCCGGTCAGCCAGCGAGCGCAGGCGCTCCAGCTGCCACTCCGGCACCCAGCCGAGCGAGTCCTCGGGGGCGAGCTCGAGCCGCGCGCGCTGGACGTGCTGATCCGCGTAGACGACCTCGACGTTGCGCGCACCGGCCTCGTAGGCGGCCCGGGCGAGCGCCCGGGCGAACGGCGCGTGCTCGACGTACGCCTCGATCGCCAGATCCTGCCCCTGCTGGAGGTTTGCACCCACCCGCACGGCCAGCTCTGCGTACCGCCGCAGCCTCGACTCGTCCACGGCGCGAACCTTACTGGGCGATGCGGGCGAAGACTTTGAAGGTCGGCTCTCCGGCGGGCAGCTCGAAGAACTCCGGGTTGCGGCAGCCGATCTCGTCGCCGCGGTGGGTGTAGCAGCGGTCGGCGGAGCTCCGGCACATCGGGAGCGGATGCTTCAACGCGCGGATCGCGCCGAACCCGCGGGCCGCCTCAGCCTCCGCCTCCTGAAGCAGGTCGAGGTCGATCTCGACGGCGTACACCTTCTGCATGCAGCCGATGTAGGTGTGCCCGAACGCCTCGTAGGCGTAGAGGAACGGACAGCTGCGTGCGACGCAGGCGGACGGGTAGACGACCTTCTCGCAGTGGACCGCGCACCGGTCGCATTCGACCTCGTCCTGGGGTCGGAGCGGCAGCTCGGTCGCGGTTCTCTGCATGGGGCAAGTGTGCGATCGGTTCGCGCGGCCCGCAACCTTGACTTCACCTCGAAGTCGCGGTACACCCGGCGACGACTACCGACGGTTGATGCCGTGAGATCGCGCAGCCGAACGCATGAGCTCATGGCATCAACCGTCTAGGCTTGCCGCGTGGCGCGCCGGCTCCTGTGGAGTTCCCTCCTCCTCGCCCCTCTGACGGTCCTGGCGGATCTGCTCGGCGCCGGGAAGACGCCGCTCTTCGTCCTCGCAGCCGCAGCGCTCATCCCCCTCGCCTGGCTGATCGGCGAGGCGACAGAGCACGCGGCGGAGCACACAGGCCCCGGGATCGGCGGCTTCCTCAACGCGAGCTTCGGCAACGCGCCGGAGATCATCATCGCGCTCCTCGCCATCGAGAGCGGCCTGCCGAACGTCGTGCGCGGCTCGCTCGCGGGGAGCATCGTCTCGAACCTGCTGCTCGTTCTCGGCGTCTCGTTCGTCGTCGCGAAGAAGGGCCGGCTCGACCGCCCCTCGCTGCTCTTCCAGACCGGGACGGTGGTGCTCGCGGGCGCGCTCTTCCTCGTCCCGTCGATCCCCGGGTGGCACGGCAGCCCGGAGCGGCACACGCTGGCCGTCGCCACGATCCCGGTCGCGGCGCTCCTGCTGCTCGTCTACGCCGTGACGACGATCGCGAGCCTGCGGCGCCACAAGCGGCTGTACATCGAATCCGGCGAGACGGCCCACGACGAGGCGTGGGGGCTCCCGCTGGCGCTGCTCGTGCTCGCCCTCGCGACCGGGGCGACGGCCTTCGTCAGCGAGATCCTGGTGCACTCGCTGGATGCCTTCGCACATGCGGTCGGCGCCTCGGAGTTCTTCATCGCGGTCGTTGTCGTCGCGATCGTCGGGAACACGGCCGAGCACGGCGGGGCGATCCTCATCTCGCGGCGCGGCAAGATCCGCCTCGCCAGCGAGATCGCGATCTCGTCGGCCGCTCAGGTCGCCCTCTTCGTGGCGCCGCTCGTGGCGCTCCTCTCCTTCGCGTTCGCGCACTCGCTGCCGCTCGCGTTCCGGCCCATCGAGGTGGTGACGATCCTCGCCGCCGCGCTGCTCGTCGCGGCCGTCGTGGCCCGTGGAGAGGCCCGCCGCGGCCTCGGCGCGGTGCTCGTCGCGGCGTACCTCGGGATGGCGATCGCGTATCTGCTCGCCGGCGACCGCTAGCCGGCAGCGAGCGCCGGTTGTTGACTCGATGCTCGATGCCACGATCTCGTGGCATCAATCATCTAGGCTGCCCGACGTGAGCGCCCCCGCCACAGATCCCCCCGTCACCGGCGTCGTCGGCGCGCGCGACCTGCGCCGCGTCTACGGGAGCGGCGAGACGCTCGTCGAAGCGCTTCGCGGCGTCTCGCTCGACGTGGCGCCAGGCGAGCTGACGGCGATCATGGGGCCGTCCGGCTCCGGCAAGTCGACGCTGATGCATCTGCTCGCGGGCCTGGACAAGCCGACGGCCGGCACGGTCACGATCGCCGGCATCGACATCACCCGCCTCGAGGACACCGCGCTGACGAAGCTCCGCCGGGAGCACGTCGGCTTCATCTTCCAGTTCTTCAACCTGCTGCCGATGCTGACGGCCGAGGAGAACATCGTGCTCCCGCTCAGCATCGCCGGCGTCAAGCCGGAGCGCGCGTGGGTCGAGGAGCTCATCGGCAAGGTCGGCCTCGGGGATCGCCGCCGTCACCGCCCTGCGGAGCTCTCCGGCGGGCAGCAGCAGCGCGTGGCGATCGCCCGGGCGCTCGTCTCGCGGCCGACCGTGATGTTCGCCGACGAGCCGACCGGCAACCTCGACTCGCACACGAGCGCCGAGATCCTGACGCTGCTCGAGGAGATGGTCGCGACCTACGGCCAGACCACGGTGATGGTGACGCACGACGCGAAGGCAGCGTCCATCGCCAAGCGGGTGCTCTTCCTCGACGACGGCCGGATCGTCCAGGAGCTGCGCGACCCGGATCCGGCGAGCGTGCTCGAGACGCTCAGCACGCTGCGCCTGGCGTGATCGTCGCCGCGCTCAAGGGGCTCGCCGGGCGCAAGCTCCGCTCGGCGCTTACCGCTTTCGCAGTCGTCCTCGGCGTCGCGCTCGTGAGCGGCACGTACGTCCTCACGGACACCATCTCGACGGCCTTCGACGCGATCTTCCAGCAGGTCTACAAGAACACGGACGTCGCGATCACGCCGCACACGCTGTTCGGGACAGACCAGCAGGGCGGCTCGCCACCGAGCTTCCCGCAGACGGTGCTCGTCCGTGTGCGCTCCCTCCCGGAGGTCGGCGTCGCGACCGGCAACGTCGCCAGTCAGAGCACGCTCATCATCGGCAAGAACGGGAAGGCGCTCGTCTTCGGCGGCGCCCCGAATCTCGGCTTCAGCATCGACATCGCGAAGAGCGCGCTGAACCCGCTCGAGCTCGTCGAGGGAGCCTGGCCGCACGGCAAGCAGGTCGTCATCGACGGAACGGCCGCGCGCAAGGGCGGCTACCACGTCGGGGACACGATCGGCATCCAGGCCGAAGGCCCCGTCGAGAGGATGCGGCTCGCCGGCATCGTCCGGTTCGGCGCCGCGCACGGCATCGGCGGCGCCACGCTCGCCGGCTTCGACCTGGCGACGGCGCAGCGCCTCTTCCACAAGCAGGGCAAGCTCGACGAGATCGACGTCGAGGCACGCAAGGGCGTCTCGCCGCAGCAGCTCACGAGCCGGCTGCGCGCGGTGCTGCCTCCGTCGCTCGACGTGCGCACCGGGCAGGCGCAGGCCGATGAGAACGCGTCCGACACGAACCAGGGCATCTCCGTCCTGCAGAACTTCCTGCTCGCCTTCGGCGGCATCGCCCTCTTCGTCGGCAGCTTCGTCATCGCGAACTCGCTCTCGATCACAATCGCGCAACGGACGCGTGAATTCGCGACGCTGCGCACGCTCGGCGCGACGCGGCGGCAGGTGCTGGGCTCGATCATCGTCGAGGCGCTCGTCCTCGGCGTCGTCGCCTCGGTCGCGGGGCTCTTCCTCGGCCTCGCGCTCGCCAAGGGGCTCTCGGCGCTCTTCGACCTGATCGGCTTCACGCTGCCGAAGAGCGGGCTCGTCCTCCAGGGGCGGACCGTGATCGTCTCGCTCGCCGTCGGCATCCTCGTCACGCTGGTCGCGAGCCTGCGGCCGGCCCTGCGCGCGACCCGCGTGCCGCCGATCGCCGCCGTGCGGGAAGGCGCCACGCTGGCCCCGACCCGCTTCGCGCGCTTCCGCACCCTCGGCGCAGTCGTCGTGACCGCGCTCGGATTCGCCCTGCTCGCTTACGGGCTCTTCGCTGCGCACGGGACGACCGCCGTCCTGCTCGCCATGGGTGCCGGTGCGGTGCTCATCTTCATCGGCGTCTCCCTCTTCGCGCAGCGGATCGTGATCCCGCTCGCTGCGGTCGCGGGCCCGATCGCCACGGTTGCGGTCCCGCTCCTGGCCGTGCTCATCTGGCCCGTGCTCCTGCTCCCGTTCTGGCTCCTCCGCTACGGGGCGTTCGGCCGCGGGACTGTCGCTCGGCGCACGGGAGCTTTCGTCCTCGGCGCCGTGCTCAACCCGCTCCTGCTCGTCATCGTCCTGATCATGGCCGGGCGCCACGCCCTCACCGGCTGGCAGCCCGACCCCCCGGAGTTCCCGAACATCCTTCCGGACCGGCAGATGAACGGCCTCGCAGCCGAGAACTCGAAGCGGAACACCCAGCGGACGGCCTCGACAGCCGCGGCACTGATGATCGGCCTCGCGCTCGTCACGCTCGTCGCCGTGCTCGCGAACGGCATCATCGCCAGCTTCACCGGGGCCGTGAACGAGATCTTCACCGCCGACTACGCGATCACCGCCCAGAACAACTTCTCGCCCCTGCCGACGAGCATCGGGGACGCGGCCGCCAGGGCCGACGGGGTCGAGACGGCGGCGAGCGTGCGCGCGAGCGCCGCGCGCATCTTCGGGAAGACCGAGGGCGTGACGGCCGTCGACCCGCACGCGGACCGCGTTCTCGCCCTGAAGTGGACGGAGGGCTCACAGTCGGTGCTGAGCAACCTGGGCGCGGACGGTGCCTTCACCGACGACGGCTACGCGAAGAGCCACAACCTCCACGTCGGCTCGCCGATCGAGCTCACCA
>JAWVDX010000212.1:0-3244 GCA_033857015.1 Gaiellaceae bacterium | reverse complement strand
CGTCGACGGCGGCCACGTAGTCGCGCGCGGAGACAGCCAGCTCGGCGTACGGATCCGCGCTCACGCCGCTATCAAACCGCTAGGTCAGGTGGAAGTACAGCGCGTGCAGCAGCTCCACGGCCGGGTTGGACGTGTGCACCGTGACCTCCGGCGGAACGTCCAGTAGGCCTTCGGAGTAGTTGAAGATGATCCGCACGCCGGCCTCGACGAGGTCGTCCGCAACCGACTGGGCCGAGCTGGCCGGCACGGCGAGGACGCCGACGATGATGTTCTTGTCGCGCACCGCGCCCGCGAGCGCGCCGTACTCGGTGATCGCGACGCCGCCGATCGTCTCCCCCACCTTCGCCGGGTCGGTGTCGAACACCGCGGCGATGTTGAGCCCGTGCTCCGCGAAGATCGGCGAGCTCGCGATCGCCTGCCCGAGACGCCCGGCTCCGATCAACGCGATGTTGTGCTGCCCCTGGGTGCGCAGGATCTTGCGGATCTCCCCGAGCAGCGACTCGATGTTGTAGCCGACGCCCCGCTTGCCGAACTTGCCGAAGCCGGAGAGGTCGCGCCGGATCTGCGTGGCGTTGATGTTCGTGTAGTCCGCGATCTCCTGGGAGGAGATCCGGTCCTTGCCCATCTTCTTCGCCTGCGACAGCACCTGCAGGTACCGGCTCAGCCGCGCCGCCACACCGACCGTCAATCGTTCCGCCACAGTTCCCTCTCGGAGTTCGTAACAGTGGCGAGAGAAGCTAGCAGCCCTGCATTCAACCTGTCGCAGGTGTCACGAAGTCGCTGGATCGCCCCGACTTTGTGCCGCCGCGAACGCCTTGCTGAACGGGCCCGGAAACACGAAGTAGGTCGCGACCTCCTCCCCGTCGATCGCCACCACCGGGATGCGCTCGCGGTAGCGCTGCTCGAGCTCGCGGACGCCGTCGATCTCGACCTCCTCCAGCTCGAAGCCGAGCTCCGCGGCCAGGCGCACCAGCTCCTCCCGGGCGTCCTCGCAGAGGTGGCAGCCGGCCCCGCGGTAGAGCACGACCTCCGGAGCTACGGGTACAGCCCTCTGATGACGGTCGCCTCGGCGACCCGCTCGACGGCCAGCCCGTAGGCGGCGAGGCGCGCGTGGACGCCGTGCCGCTCGCGGTGGGCCCACGTCTCGGCGAAGGCGCGGCTGATGATCGCGTCGAGCTTCACGTTGACCTCCGCCTCCTTCCAGAAGTACTCCTGGAGCCCCTGCACCCACTCGAAGTAGGAGACGACGACGCCGCCGCCGTTCGCCAGGATGTCAGGGAGGATCAGCACGCCGCGCTCCTCGAGGATCGCGTCCGCACCAGGCGTGACGGGCCCGTTCGCGCCCTCGCAGACGATCTGCGCCTTGACGCGGTCGGCGTTCTCCTCGGTGATCACCTGCTCGAGCGCGCAGGGGGCGAGGAGGTCGCAATCCATGAGGATGAGCTCCTCGTTCGTCAGCGTCTCCGTGCCGGCGAGGCCGACGAGCGAGCCGCTCTCGGCCTTGTGCGCGCCGGCCGCGGCGACGTCGATCCCACGGGCGTTGGCGATCGCGCCGGTCGAGTCGGAGAGCCCGACGATCGTGGCGCCCTCCTCGACCAGGAAGCGTGCGAGGTGGCTGCCGACGTTCCCGAAGCCCTGGACGGCGACGCGCAGCCCCGCGAAGGAGCGGTGCTCGTGCTTCAGCGCCTCGCGGATGACGTAGAGAGCGCCGCGGGAGGTCGCCTCCACACGGCCGAGCGAGCCGCCGATCGCGAGCGGCTTGCCGGTCACGATCCCGAGCACGGAGTGCCCCTTGTTCATCGAGTAGGTGTCGAAGATCCAGGCCATCTCGCGCGGCCCGGTGCCGACGTCGGGGGCCGGGATGTCCGCCTCGGGACCGATCTCGTTGATGATCTCCGTGGTGAAGCGGCGGGTCAGGCGCTCGAGCTCGCCGTCGCTCAGCTGCTTGGGATCGCAGACGACGCCGCCTTTCGCGCCGCCGAACGGGATGCTCATGAGCGCGCATTTCCAGGTCATCGCCATCGCGAGCGCCTTGACCTCGTCCAGCGTGACCGCCGGGTGGTAGCGCATCCCGCCCTTGGAGGGGCCGCGCGCCACGTTGTGCTGCACGCGGTAGCCGGCGAAGGCGCGCACGCTCCCGTCGTCCATGCCGACCGGGATCGCGACCTCGACCGACTTCTTGCACTGCTCGAGGACGTTGACGAGGTTGTCGTCGATGCCGAACGCGTCGGCGACGAGGCGCAATTGCTCACGCGCGATCGCCAGCGGGTTCTGGCGCAGATGCGTGACGGGTGGCGGTGCGACAGCGCTCACGAGCTGATCCTCTCCGTGAAAGACGAGCTTAGTATTGCTCTCTATACCTGGTTATCGGCGAGGGTACTCGTTCCTCTAAGGGGCCGTCAGGGTTGGCGTTTGCGAAGGTGGGGGCTCGCCGATCGTGAAGTGGACGACGCGGACGCTGCGGCGGGTGCCGTCGACTGGACGGGCGATGACGCGCAGGGTGTAGTTGCCGGGCTCGAGGTCGGCGCCGGCGGGGCTGCGCCCGGTGATCCCGAAGGTGTAGCGGCCCGGGAGAACGTCCGTGAGCGTGGCGAGCGTCCCGAGCCGCTGCCCGGCCTCGTTCCAGAGGTCGAGCGCGAAGCGGGCCACCGGGGCGATCGCGGGCACCGTGGCGGGGCCGTCGGAGGCGGAGCCGTCGACGCGGAGCACGCGGCCGCCGTCGACGGCGAGCACGGCCGGCACGGAGTCCGAGGGGCGGAACCGGTGCTTCGACAGCGAGACCGGCCCGAGCAGC
The DNA here is from genome assembly GCA_033857015.1 of Gaiellaceae bacterium. Lineage (GTDB taxonomy): Bacteria > Actinomycetota > Thermoleophilia > Gaiellales > Gaiellaceae > JAWVDX01. The sequence goes on along the minus strand of JAWVDX010000212.1, from coordinate 450 downwards.
TGGCGCGGGGCCGCGGGGAGCGCGACCGTCCAGGGGATGCGCAGCCGCACGCCGCCGGCGGTGTCCAGCTCCAGCAGGCCGGTGGCGGAGCGCGTGTGCAGCTGGGCGCTGCGCTCCAGGCGCATCAGGATCGAGAGCGTGGCTGTCCCGTGTGGCGGGATCTGCAGCACCCGGCCGGGCGTCGGCTCGAGGATCAGCGCGGCCGCCGGGCCGTGCTGGCGGAGCCCGACGTAGAGCGAGAGCCGCGTCCCCGTCGTGTTGCGCACGCTGAGCGTCTGCACGGCGTGCCAGCTCCGGCGCCGGGTCGCCTCCCCGAAGTCGAGTGTCGCCGGCTGGGCGACGGCGGGAAGCCGCGCCGCAGCGGCGAGGTCGAGCTCGCCCGTCCCCTGCGCGAGCAGCGGGTCCGCGCCGAGGGGGTGCGCCGCCTCGACGAGGGCGCTGCGCAGCTCG
>JAWVDX010000211.1:0-4465 GCA_033857015.1 Gaiellaceae bacterium | reverse complement strand
CTGGGAGTGCACGCGCTGCTACTTCTGCAACGAGCGCTGCCCCAAGGGCGTCGACCCGCGCGACTCGATCGCCAAGCTCGGCGCCGAGTCGATCAAGCACGGGATCGACCGCGACATGGGCGCCAAGCACGCGAACTGGTTCGTCAAGTCGACGCGCACGACCGGCTGGCTGCGCGAGACCGAGCTCGTCCCGAAGACCCAGGGGATCGTGTCCTCGGTCAAGCAGATGAAGTTCGCGATGAGCCTCGCCAAGCACGGCAAGGTGCCGCCGCCGCCTCCGTTCCCGCAGCACGTAGCGGAGAACGTCGGCCAGGCGCGGGCGCTCTACGACCTCGTGAAGGAGCAGGGCCGCGACGGCGCTGCAGGCATCGTCCAGGGCGAGAAGGCGCTCGAGCGCATCGAGCACCACGTCCGCCCGCCCGAAGAGACAGGAGAGTCGAGTTGAAAAAGGTCGCGTACTACAAGGGCTGCCTCGCCTCGCTTTCCGCGAAGGAGCTCGACACCTCCACCCAGGCGCTCGCGCCGAAGCTCGGCCTCGAGCTGATCGAGCTCGAGTCGGTCACCTGCTGCGGCGCCGGCGACATCCACGAGGCGGAGCCGGACTACTACCTCCACCTGAACGCGCGCATCCTGTCCTTTGCGGAGCAGACCGGGTCGGACACGCTGATGACGATCTGCAACGTCTGCACGCTGAACCTGCGGCAGGCGAACTGGCAGCTGAAGAACGACGAGGAGCTCCGCGCGCGGGTCAACGAGAACTTGCTGCGCGTGGGTGTCCCCGCCTACAACGCGACCGTCGAGGTCAAGCACCTGCTCTGGCTGATCGCCGAGGGCGAAGGCTTCGAGCTGCTCAAGAAGGCGGCGCACAAGGGGCTGAAGGGCCTCAAGGTCGCGCCCTTCTACGGCTGCCAGATCCTGCGCCCGTCGAAGATCATGGGCTTCGAGGACCCGGATCGCCCGTGGAGCCTCGAGGCGATCATCGAGGCCTGCGGCGGCGTGGCGATCGACTACCCGGCGAAGATCAAGTGCTGCGGCTTCCCGATCATCCAGGCTCGCGAGGAGACCGCGCTCGGCGAGCTGATCCAGCCGATCGAGCAGGCGATGGAGGCGGGCGCCGATGCGATGGTCACGCCCTGCCCCCTCTGCCATCTCTCGCTCGACGCGTGGCAGTCCAAGCTCGAGAAGGCGACCGGCAAGAAGTACCAGATGCCGATCCTCCACCTCTCGCAGCTGATCGGCGTCGCGGCCGGGATCTCCGACTCGGAGCTGAAGTTCAAGCGCCACGTCGTCTCGGTCAAGCCCGTCCTGGACAAGACCTCGGTCTGACCTCGTGCCAGGCGCGCCGCTCCTGGAGCAGGACGGGATCGCCTTCCGCGACCTGAACAAGAACGGGCGCCTCGACCCGTACGAGGATCCGCGCCGGCCGCTCGAGGAGCGGGTCGAGGATCTCCTCGGCCAGATGACCCTCGCGGAGAAGGTGGGGCTCATGTTCCACGCTGTGACCGGCCCGCCGGGCTTCGGGGTCGACTGGCCGCACGACCAGCAGGTCGCCGAGCAGCACATCACCACGTTCAACGTCTACCAGCTGCCCGGCCCGCGAGCCACCGCCGACTGGCACAACGCCCTCCAGTTGCACGCGGAGGGCATGCGGCTCGGGATCCCGGTCACGATCTCCTCCGACCCGCGCCACGCCTACACGGACAACCCGGCCGCCAGCATGATGGCCGGCGAGCACTTCTCCCAGTGGCCGGAGCCGATCGGTCTCGGCGCGACGGGCGACGCGGAGCTCGTGCGCGAGTTCGGCGACGTCGCCCGCCAGGAGTACCGCGCCATCGGCATCCGCGTCGCGCTCCACCCGCAGATCGACCTCGCGACGGAGCCGCGCTGGGCGCGCATCCACGGCACCTTCGGCGAGGACGCGGAGCTGTCCGGCCGGCTCGGCGCCGCCTACATCCGCGGCTTCCAGGGCGAGACGCTCGGGCCGGAGAGCGTCGCCTGCATGACGAAGCACTTCCCGGGCGGCGGGCCGCAGCTCGACGGGGAGGACCCGCACTTCGACTTCGGCAAGGAGCAGGTCTATCCCGGTGGGCAGCAGGAGTACCACCTGCGCCCCTTCGAGGACGCCTTCGCCGCAGGAACGGCGCAGATGATGCCCTACTACGGCAAGCCCGTCGGGACCGAGTGGGAGGAGGTCGGCTTCGGCTTCAACCGCGACGTCATCACCGGTCTGCTGCGCGGGCGCTACAGCTTCGACGGCGTCGTCTGCACCGACTGGAGCCTCGTCATCGACGACGAGCTGCCGTGGGGCGAGACGCTCTACGCGCGACCGTGGGGCGTCGAGGAGCTGAGCGCCGAGGAACGGGTGCTGAAGATCGTCGAGGCCGGGTGCGACCAGTTCGGTGGGGAGACCTGCACCGACATCCTGCTCGGCCTGGTCGAGGCGGGGCGGATCGGCGAGGCGCGGATCGACGAGTCCGCACGGCGGATCCTGCGCGACAAGTTCCGCCTCGGGCTCTTCGACGACCCGTACGTCGACCCGGACGCGGCGGAACGGATCGTCGGCAGCGAGGCGTTCCGCGCGGCGGGGGAGCGGGCGCAGCGCCGCTCGCTCGTCCTGCTCAAGAACGACGGCGTCCTCCCGGTCGAGGAGCGGCGCCGGCTCTACGTCGAGGGCATCGATCTCGAGGTCGCGGCCGCCTACGGCGAGCTCGTCGACGCGCCCGAGGACGCCGACCTCGCCGTGATCCGCCTCCACGCGCCGTACGAGCAGCGGGAGGGCTTCCTCGCGAGCATCTTCCACGCCGGGTCGCTGGAGTTCCCGGAGACGGAGCGCGAGCGCATCGTCGCGCTGCTCGGCCGCGTCCCGACGGTCGTCGACATCTTCCTCGACCGGCCCGCCGTGATCCCGGAGATCGCGGCCGCGAGCGCCGCGCTCATCGGGAGCTTCGGCGCAAGCGACACCGCCGTGCTCGATCTCGTCACCGGCCGCTTCGCTCCGACGGGGAAGCTGCCCTTCGAGCTGCCGTCCTCGATGGAGGCGGCGCGCGCCCAGCTCCCGGACGTCCCGCACGACTCCGAGGCGCCGCTCTTCCCGTACGGTCACGGCCTCGAGCTGTAGGCACCGTAAGATTCGGCTGTGACCTGGATCCTGGCCGCGCTCGCCGTGGTCGTGCTCGGCGGGCTGGCCTGGGGGCATTTCGAAGCGGGATGGGTGCGGTTGCGCACGCTCGCGGTGCCGCTCGACCGTCTCCCGCCCGAGCTCGACGGGCTGCGCATCGTGCACCTCGCCGACCTGCACCTCGGCGTGCCCTCGCGCGGGGCGCACGCGGTCGAGCGCGCCGTCGAGTGGGCCCGCGAGCGCAACCCGGACCTCGTGCTGCTCAGCGGCGACCTCCTCTCCCGGCCCGCCGGGGAGAAGCGCCTGCGCGAGCTCGTGGCCGGCTTGCCCAACTGCTACGCGATCCTCGGTAACCACGACTTCGCCCACTCGCGCGACCCGTTCTCCCAGCCGGTGACGCTCCGCGACCTCGAGCCGGCGCACCTGCTGCTCGACGAGGAGGTGACCCTGGAGGTGCGCGGCAAGCGCGTGCAGATCGTTGGGGTCGATCCGCGGAGCTACCTCGCGGGCGACTCGCGTCCGGCCGAGCGCAGCGACCCGAGCGCGGACCTGCGCATCCTGCTCTGCCACTTCCCCCACGTGATCGACCGGCTGCCGGCGGGCGCGTTCGACCTCGTCCTCTCCGGCCACCTCCACGACGGGCAGATCTGCATCCCGTTCCCCGGCGGCAAGGTGCGCCTTGCGCACATGAGCTCGCGTTACACGAAGGGCCTGTACCGCCGCCCGGGCGGGACGCTGCACCTCTCCTCAGGCCTCGGCACGACCTTTGTGCCGTTCCGCTTCTGCGCGCGACCCGAAGCGACCGAGCTAGTCCTACACTCCACCTAGTGCTCCTTCCACCGCTGCCCGCCGGCCCCTGGCCCGCTAGCACGCAGCGCCGGGAATCGCGCCCGCCAACGGACAAGGCCATCCAGCCTTGCCCGCAGTCGGTCACAATCCCCGGCTTGGTGCTAGCGACCCAGGAACTCGCCGGTCACCGGCAGAACGAGCACCAGCCATGACGCCGCACGTACAGGGCCTGACCCGCGGGACGCTCGAGACCGTGCCGAGCGTCTGTCACGACTGCGTCTGGTGGCAGAGCCACGGCTCGCGCGAGACGCCCAAGGATCGCTGGATCGAGCACGCCGAGGACGAGTGGGGCGCCTGGGGCACCGTCTACTACGACGACGACGGAAGCCTGCTCGGCTCGATGCAGTACGGCCCGGCGGGGCTCTTCCCGCGGGCGGACGACCTCCCTGCCGGCCCGCCTTCCGACGACGCGGTGCTCGTCACCTGCGCCTACCTCGTCGACCAGCGCAGCCCCTGGGTGATGCAGTCGCTGTTCCTCGCGGCGATCGGCGACGCGCG
>JAWVDX010000210.1:0-2779 GCA_033857015.1 Gaiellaceae bacterium | reverse complement strand
TCGCTCGAGCCGAGCGTGCAGGCGCACAGGGCGATCTTCGACGCCGTGGCGGCGCATGACCCCGAGCAGGCCGCTGCCGCGATGGACACGCATCTCAGCGAGGCGCTCGTCGATCTGCTCGCCGCGGCGCAGGCCCGCAAGACTTGACTCCGGAGCAGGTCAACTTGTCATACTTGTTCGGATGGCTTTCGCGGCAGACTCGAATGGAGGCTCTCCGCCGGCTGAGCTGCGTGCGCTCGTAACGGGCGCTGGATCCGGCATCGGCCGCGCCACCCCCGCGGCGCGCGCCGCGGCCGGCGCGAGAGTCGCAGGGCTCGACCGCGACGGCCTCGAGCTGGACGGCGTGCTCGCGCTCCGGGCGGACGTCACGGACGGGGCGGCCGTCGCAGTCGCTGTCCGGCGGGCCGGGGAGGAGCTCGGCGGCCTCGACGCCGTCGTCAACGCCGCGGGGATTGGCGCGATCGGGGACGTCGAGGCGAACGACGACGAGGAGTGGCACCGCCTCTACGACGTCAACGTGCTCGGCATCGTCCGCGTCTGCCGCGCCGCGCTCCCGTTGCTGCGCGCCTCCGAGCGCGGCGCGATCGTCAACGTCGCCTCCATCGCCGCGACCGCGGGACTGCCGCAGCGCGTCTGCTACACCGCGACGAAGGGGGCCGTGCTCTCGATGTCCCGGGCGATGGCCGCCGATCTCGTGGCGGACGGCATCCGCGTCAATTGCGTCTCCCCGGGCACGGTCGACACGCCCTGGGTGGGGCGCCTGCTCGCGGCTGCGGACGACCCCGAGGCCGCACGCGCCGCGCTCGAGGCGCGGCAGCCGATGGGCCGGCTCGCCGCGGCGGAGGAGGTCGCCGCGGCCATCCTCTACCTCGCCACGCCCGCCTCCGGCTTCACGACCGGCTCGATCGTCGAGATCGACGGCGGCATGGCCGGGCTCCGGATGCCGCGCTAGCCGGCCCCGTGCAGGCGGCTACGCTCCCGTAGTGAGCGTGGTCGAGCTGCATGAGGTGTCGGACTCGACAGGCGAGACCGCCAGGCGCTTCGTGACGGCGCTCCGCGCCCAGTTCCCGGACGAGGAGCTCGTCGAGGTCGGGCATCCCCGCGTCGAGACGATCGACGACCTGAGGCTCGTCGTCGCGCGTGCGGCGGGCCGGCCGGCGGTCGTCGTCTACACGCTCGTCGAGCTGGAGCTGCGCGAGGCGATGGCGGCCTTCTGCGCGGAGGCGCACCTGGAGGCGTACGACCTGCTCGGGCCGGCGATCGAGGCGGTCGCCCGGGTCACCGGTCACCCGGCGCGGATGCAGCCGGGAGCGCGTCCGCGGCTCGACAGCGCCTACTTCCGCCGCATGGCGGCGATGGAGTTCGCCGTGCGCTACGACGACGGCGCCGGCGCCGGGCTGCTCGAGGCGGACATCGTCCTGATCGGGGTCTCGCGCACTTCGAAGACGCCGCTCTCGATGTATCTCGCCTACCTCGGCTACAAGACGGCGAACGTCCCGATCGTCCACGGCGTGACGCCGCCGCCTCAGCTCTTCGAGGTCGCCTCGCGCAAGCTCGTCGGCCTGACGATCGCCGCGGAGCGCCTCGCGGAGATCCGCGGCGCGCGCGGCCGCGCGCTCGGCACCGTGCGCGGCTACGCCGCCCTGGACGCGGTGCAGCGCGACCTCGACGAGGCTGCGGCACTCCACCGCCGGCTCGGCTGTCCGACCGTCGACGTCTCCGATCTCGCGATCGAGGAAGCGGCCCAGCGGGTACTCCGCCTGATGGAGCAACGCAGCGATGGCCAGCACGTATCAGCTTGACATACAAGTGACGCCCCGGCCTCGACGGGTGCTATAGCCTGCCGCGCCATGACGACCCTGACAGCTCATCGGTACGTCTACGACTTCGACGAGTCGGCGCCGGGCGGCCGCGAGCTCTTGGGCGGGAAAGGAGCCGGGCTCTCGGAGATGACGGCCCTCGGCATTCCCGTGCCGAAGGGGTTCACGATCACGACCGAGGCCTGCCGCGACGCGATGGCGGCGGCGGGCGACCTGCCGGAGGGCCTCCTCGCCGAGGTGAGCGAGCACGTCGTCCGGCTGGAGGCGGCGACCGGGAAGGGCTTCGGCGCAGGTGGCGATCCCCTGCTCGTCTCGGTGCGGTCCGGGGCGGCAGTCTCGATGCCCGGGATGATGGACACGATCCTCAATCTCGGGCTCTCGCGAGACGGCGCGCGCGGGCTCGCGGCGGCGACGGGGAACGAGCGCTTCGCGCTCGACTCCTACCGGCGGCTCATCCAGATGTTCGGCGAGGTCGTCGACGGCATCGACGCCCACCGCTTCGAAGGGCCGCTGACCGACCTCAAGCGCGAGCGCGGGGTGCAGCACGACGTCCAGCTCGACGCGGACGACCTCCGCGGGCTCGTGGCCCGCTTCGAGGAGATCTACGAGCACGCGACCGGGGAGGGGTTCCCGCAGGATCCCCGGGGCCAGCTCGAGCGCGCGATCCGCGCCGTGTTCGCATCGTGGGAGAACCCGCGCGCGAAGGTCTACCGGCGGCTCAACGGGATTGCCGACGAGCTCGGCACGGCCGTCAACGTCGTCCAGATGGTCTTCGGCAACCGCGGTGAGACCTCGGGCACCGGCGTCTGCTTCACCCGCGACCCGTCGACCGGGGAACGCGTCCCCTACGGCGAGTTCCTCGTCAACGCGCAGGGCGAGGACGTCGTCGCGGGCATCCGGACGCCCGAGCCGCTGACGCGGCTCGAGGAGGCGCTGCCCGCCGCCTACGCGGAGCTGCT
>JAWVDX010000209.1:0-3285 GCA_033857015.1 Gaiellaceae bacterium | reverse complement strand
AGGATCTGTTCGTCCATCACACGGGCATCGCCGGCGAGGGCTTCAAGAGCCTTGCCGAGGGCGCCAAGGTGGAGTTCGACGCCGTAGAGGGCCCCAAGGGCCCGCAGGCGACCAACGTCCGCGCCGTCTAGCGAAGAGGGGGAAGGCATGGCTCCGGCTGACGACAAGGTCGAATTCGAGGGAGAGGTGATGGAGGCGCTGCGCAACGGCATCTTCCGTCTCTCGCTGGACAATGGCCACGAGGCGCTCGGGTACGTATCCGGCAAGATGCGGCGGTTTCGCATCCGGATCGCGCCAGGCGACCGTGTCCGTGTCGAGCTCTCGCCTTACGACCTCGAGCGCGGGCGGATCGTCTTCCGCTATCGCTAGCGACTGGGCGGCGCAACTTCGGTTGCGCCGCCCTCCTTTTTAAGAGAAACGCAATCCTCTGAGCCCGGTCTGGCCCTATCGTGGGTATGGACATGGAGCACGAGGTCCCACCGCTGAAGCCGCGCGCCAACGACGAGCGCTACTACGGGCGGGGCACCTTCCTCGGCGTGACCGGGCTGGGCCTGTCCTCGCTCCTCTGGGGCGCCCCGGTCTGGAACGCGCTCAAGGGGATCACCAAGCCGATCAGCAGCGCCGCGCAGAGCATCGGCGTCGTCCCGGACGGCTGGCGGATCTACACGATCGCCTCGACCATGCCCCGCTTCGATCCGCAGAGCTGGCGCCTGCGGATCTCCGGCCTGGTCGACACGCCGCTCGAGCTGACCTATAAGGAGCTGCTCGCGCTGCCCCGCACGGAGACGGTCGCGGACTTCCACTGCGTCACCGGCTGGAGCGTCTCCAACGTCCACTGGGCGGGCGTCCGCTTCGACGATCTCCTCGCCGCCGCGGGGCTCAAGCCGCAGGCGCACGCGCTCACCTTCATCTCGGCGGAGAAGCCGTACGTCGACTCGCTCACGCTCCAGCAGCTGCGGCTGCCGCAGGTGATGCTGGCCTACGAGATGGACGGGAAGCCGCTGACCCGTGCGCACGGCGCGCCGGTGCGGGTCGTCATCCCGGAGATGTACGGCTACAAGAACACGAAGTGGGTCGAGGAGATCGTCGCCGCGCCCGCGGCGATCGCCGGCTACTGGGAGCAGAACGGCTACGACGTCGACGCCTGGGTCGGCCGGTCGAATGGCTACAGCAGCTAGCCCGCCGCGCAAGCTCGTCCGGCGCTTCACGCGCACCGAGCGGGCGCTCCACTGGGTGCACGCGAGCGCGTTCTTCCTGCTGCTCGGGTCAGGGCTCGTGCTCTACGTGCCGGCGCTCTCCGAGGCGGTGGCGCGCCGCCAGACCGTGAAGGCGGTGCACATCTACACGGCGATCGCCTGGCTCGTCCTGATCGTGGCCGTCGTCGTCCTCGGCGACCGCCGGGCCCTGCGCCAGACGGCCCATGAGCTGGACGTGTTCGACCGCGACGACCGCCTCTGGCTGCGCGGCAGGCGGCGCCCGCAGGGGCGCTTCAACGCGGGACAGAAGCTGAACGCCGCGCTGACGGCGTCCTTCGCGCTGCTCTTCGCCGTCTCCGGCTCGCTGCTCTGGCTCGGCGAGCGAGACACCCGCTTCCGCTGGGCCAGCACCGTGATGCTGCACGACGGGCTGATGTTCATCTCCATCTTCCTGGTGCTCGGCCATCTCTATCTCGCGCTGATCCACCCGACGACGCGGCAGGCGCTGCGCGGGATGACGCTCGGCACCGTCGACGCGAAATGGGCGGAACGGCACCACCAGAAATGGGCGGCTGAAGTCGAGCCCCCGTCAGAATGAGGCGGTGACGACGATCCTCATCGTCGACGACGAGCCGATCGTCCGCGACGTCGTGGCGCGCTATCTGGAGCGTGACGGCTTCGCGACGCTGACCGTCGGCGACGGGGACGAGGCGCGCGCGCTGATCGAGCGCGAGGCGCCGGCGCTCGTCGTCCTCGACGTGATGCTCCCCGGGACGGACGGGCTGGCTCTCTGCCGCTGGATCCGCGCTCGCGGCGATCTGCCGGTGATCATGCTGACGGCGCGCGGGGAGGAGGCGGATCGCATCGTCGGCCTCGAGTTGGGCGCCGACGACTACGTGACGAAGCCGTTCTCGCCGCGCGAGCTGGCCGCTCGCGTACGCGCCGTGCTGCGCCGCACGGGGCCGCGCGCGACGGACGCGCCGGAGCTGCTGAGCTTCGGCGAGGTCACGATGGAGGCGGCCACGCGCGAGGTCGTGCGCGAGGGCGAGCCGGTGCGCCTGACGGCGCGCGAGTTCGACGTGCTCTGGTTCCTCGCCTCCCACCCACGGCAGGTGTTCTCGCGCGACCAGCTGATGGAGAGCGTGTGGGGCTACGAGCCTGCGCTCGACAGCGGCACGGTGACCGTCCACGTGCGGCGGCTGCGGGAGAAGATCGAGGCCGACCCGTCCAAGCCGGTGCACCTCGAGACGGTCTGGGGCGTCGGCTACAGGTTGGTGCCGTGACGGAACTTGCGCTCGTCGTCGTCGCCGCGACGCTCGGTGCCGGGCTCGTCGCGGCGTTTGCGCTGCGGCTCCTGCCGACGCTGCGCCTGCAGCTTGCCGGGCTTGCGCTCGTGGCGGTGACGCTGCCGCTCGGCGCGGTGCTCCTGTCCGGCCTCGTCATGTTCCACATGGGCGACGACGTGAAGATCCTGGAGGTCGCGTCCGTCGCGGCGCTGGCGGCGATCGTGGCGGCTGCGCTGATCGGTGCCTCGATCGTGCGGCGCATCGAGCGGCTGCAGGACACCTCGGCGCGGATCGCCGCCGGCGACCTGGCGGCGCGCGCGCCCGAGGACGGCCCGCAGGAGCTGCGGGAGCTCGGCGCCGCCTTCAACGCGATGGCCGCGAACGTCGAGCAGCTCTTCGACGCACGGCGGCAGCTCGTCGCGTGGGCGAGCCACGACCTGCGCACACCGATCGCCTCGATGCGGGCGATCCTCGAGGCGATCGAGGACGGGCTCGCGACGACCGAGGAGTACCTCCCCGCGCTCGGCGAGCAGACCGACCGGCTTGCGGCGCTCGTGGCGGATCTCTTCGAGCTGGCCTCGATCGACGCGGGCGCGCTCGCCCTGGAGCTGCAGCGGGTCGATCTCACGCCGATCGTCGAGAGCTGCCTGCGCAGCGTCGAGGCGCAGGCGCAGAGTCGCGGCATCCACCTCGAGCAGCGCGTCCCCGACCCCGTCGAGGCGCTGTGCGCGCCGGGCGAGGTGGAGCGGATCCTCCTGAACCTGCTGACGAATGCGCTCCGGCACACCCCGGCCGACGGGTCG
>JAWVDX010000208.1:0-5453 GCA_033857015.1 Gaiellaceae bacterium | reverse complement strand
GCGCTTCCAGTACTGCACGACCTACGTCGTCGAGGGCGACGCGCTCGCTCCCGGCGGGCCTCTCTGCGCTCGTCGGCTTCGACGGTGACCGCTCGGCCGCGGAGAACGCCGCGGAGCTGGAGGAGTACGCCGAAGCCGTCGCGACCGGGGCGGTCGCCGCAGCGGCCCGCGCCTTCGAGCTGGACGGCGAGGCGGTCGACGTGGGCGCCTTCGTCGGCCTCCGCGAGCGCGAGCCGGTCATCGCCGGCGACGACTTCACCGACGTCGCCGCCGTGCTCGTCGCGCACCTGCTCGCGGAGCCGCGCGAGCTTCTCACGCTGCTCGCAGGCCGCGACGCTCCGTCGCTCGAGCCCCTCCTCGAGCGGCTGCGCGCCGAACATCCGGGCCTCGAGATCGACGCGCATGACGGCGGCCAGACGGCGACCCTGCTCCTCGTGGCCGCCGAATGACGGCCCCGATCAGGATCGTCCTCGTCGAGGACAACGCCACCTTCCGCGAGGCGCTCGAGCTCCTGCTCGGACTGCGCTCCGACATCGACGTCGTCGCGGCGGTCGGAGACGGCGAGGCAGCGGCCGACACCTGCGCCCGCCTCCAGCCCGACGTCGTTCTGATGGACTACCGCCTCCCCGGCCTGGACGGCGTCGAGGCGACCCGCGAGGTGCTCGCCCGCTGCCCCGAGGTCGCGGTCGTCTGCCTCACCGCGGCCGCCAACGAGCGCGAGCAGACCGCGCTGCTCGAGGCCGGCGCCCGCGCCTGCCTGCACAAGGATCAGGACCTGGACGACATCGTCCACGCGATTCACGACGCGGCGGGCCGTGGAGCTCAGTAGCGCGAACACCGCGCTCGTTCTCGACTCGACCGCGGACTTCCCCGAGGGGCCGCAGCGCTTCCCGGGCTGGCGGATCGTCCCGCTCTACGTCCGCTTCGGCGAGCAGAGCTACCGGGACGGCGTCGATCTCGACGCGGCCGAGTTCTACGCGCGGCTGCGCACCGCGACGGAGCTCCCGTCGACGTCCCAGCCCACGCCCGGCGACTTTGCCGCCGCCTATGCGGAGCTCGCGGGCTACGAGCGAATCGTCTCGCTCCATCTCTCCGGCAAGCTCTCCGGCACCCTGGGAAGCGCCCGCCTCGCCGCCCAGGAGGACGGGCGCGTGCGCGTCGTCGACAGCGGGGTCGTCTCCGCCGCGACTGCCATGCTCGCGCTGTCGCTGCAGCGCCGGCTCGAGCGCGGCACGACGGACGAGGAGCTGGACGCGTTCGTGACGGAGTTCCGCGCGTCGAACCGCATCTTCTTCACGGTCGACACGCTGGAGTTCCTCGCCCGCGGCGGCCGCATCGGCAAAGCCCGCGCCTGGACGGGCGAGCTGCTGAGCGTCAAACCGATCCTGGAGATCGTCGCCGGCGAGGTGCTGCCCCGCAAGCGCGTGCGCGGCAGCCAGAAGGCGCTGGGCGAGCTCGTCCAGGGCCTTGCGGCGGAGAGCGAGGACGGCGAGGCCCTGCGCATCGGCATCGCGCACTCCGACGCGCCCGACCGCGCCGAGGCGCTGGCGGAGCAGGTGCGCGCGCTGCGTCCCCGCGCCCAGCTCGAGCTCGTGACGAGCCTCGGCGCCGTGGTCGGCACCCACGCGGGCCCGGGGACGGTCGGGCTGTTCTGGTACCCCGACGGGGAGTAGCCGGACCGGAACCTATACTCGGCGTTCTGGCCAGGCAAGTGGCAGCAACGCATTCACGCCCTTCGAGCTTCGCCGAGACGGGCGTGCCCGCGGACTGGCCGCCGACCCGCGGGCGCAGCAGGCCGGAGCGGCTCGACGACCCGGTGCAGACGCTCACGGGCGTCGGCATCACGCTTACGCGGAAGCTCGCTGGGCTCGGCGTCCGCACCGTCGGCGACCTCGTCGAGTACCGGCCGTTCCGCTACGAGCCGGCGGCACCGCTCCGTTCTCTCGCGGACGTCTGGCTCGAAGGGGAGGAGGCCGTCGTCGAGGTCACCGTGCTGAGCCGCAAGAGCAAGCGCGGACGTCGCGCGACCGTTATCGAGGCCCGCGTCAAGGACGCGAGCGGCGAGATCACCGCCGTCTGGTTCAACCAGCTCTGGCTCGCGGAGAAGCTCCTCGAGGGCACGCGGCTCCTCCTGCGGGGGCGGGTCAAGAACGGCCAGTTCCAGGTCAAGGAGCAGAGCATCGGCGCCCGCGTCGAGCTGGGCGGGATCGCTGCGGTCTACTCCGCCACGGAGGAGGTCAGCGTCAAGCGGCTGCGCGGGCTCGTCGCGCTGGCGCTCCCGGCGGCGGCGTTCGCGGGCGACCCGCTGCCCGCGCGGCTCGCCGCAGACCTCGAGCTGCCGCGGCGCGAGGACGCGCTCGTCGCGCTCCACCAGCCGCGCGACCAGGCCGAGGGCGAGCTCTCGCGGCGGCGCCGCGCCTTCGACGAGCTGCTCCGCCTCCAGGTCGGCCTCGCCCGCACGCGCGCCGACGGCATGCGCGCGGAGCCGCTCCCGCCGCCGGGCGAGCTTCTCGCCCGTTACCGCGCTGTGCTGCCATTCGAGCTGACTCCGCACCAGGAGCATGCGATCGCCGAGATCGACGCCGACCTCGAGCGCGCGCGGCCGATGCAGCGCCTGCTCCAGGGCGATGTCGGCTCGGGCAAGACCGTCGTGGCGCTGAACGCGCTCCTGCGCGCCGTCGAGGTCGGTCGCCAGGGCGCCTTGATGGCTCCGACCGAGACGCTCGCCGAGCAGCACTTCCTCACCGTCGAGGGGATCTGTGCCGAGCTTCGCGTGCGCTGCGTCCTCGTGACGAGCGCGCTCAAGGCGAAGGAGCGGGAGTCCGTCCGCGCCCAGCTCGCGAGCGGCGAGGCGCAGATCGCTGTCGGGACGCACGCGCTGATCCAATCCGACGTCGCGTTCCACGACCTCGCCGTCGCGGTCGTGGACGAGCAGCACCGCTTCGGCGTCGAACAACGCAAGGCGCTCGCGGAAGGCCGCTCGCCGCACGTCCTCCTGATGACTGCGACGCCGATCCCGCGAACGTTGGCGCTGACGCTCTACGCCGACCTCGACGTCTCCGAGATCGCGCAACCGCCGGCCTCGCGCAAGCCGATCGTGACGAGCCTGATCACGCACGAGCGGTCGTCCGCGGCGTACCAACGCCTCCGTCGCCTGCTGGAGGAAGGGCGACAGGCGTATGTCGTCTGCCCGCTCGTCGAGGAGTCCGCGACGAGCCAGGCGCGCGCCGCCGAGGGCGAGGCCGAGCGCCTGGCCGAGGCCGAGCTGAAGGGCTTCCGGATCGGCTGCCTCCATGGGCGGCTCAAGCCGGAGGCGCGCCGCGACATCATGCGCCGCTTCAACGCGCACGAGATCGACGTCCTCGTCGCCACGACGGTGATCGAGGTCGGTGTGGACGTCCCGAACGCGACAGTGATGATCGTCCAGGAGGCGGACCGCTTCGGCCTGGCCCAGCTCCACCAGCTGCGCGGCCGCGTCGGCCGCGGGGCGGAGCAGTCGTACTGCCTTCTCGTCGCCCGCCCGAAGGAGGAGCTGACGGACGTGGCGAGGACGCGACTCGAGGCGCTCGTCGCGACGACGAACGGCTTCGAGCTCGCGGAGGTCGACCTCTCGCTCCGCAACAAGGGGCAGCTCATCGGGACACGCCAGTCCGGAGGATCGGAGCTCCGGTTCACCGACTGGGACGTCGATCTCCCCCTCCTCGAGCGCGCCAGGGAGCTGGCGCCGAGCCTCGTCGATGCCACCGGCCCATTCGCAGACTCCGTCGACCGTTTCTTCGCGGACGCGACCGTCGAGGCGTAGCATTCCGACCGCGATGAGCGATCTCTTCGACAGCGTCGCGGAGCCGCTCCTGCGCGGGGACGCGGCGGTCTCGCGCGCGAAGATGTTCGCCTCCGACGGGCTCCGGGTCGGCGGCAAGTTCTTCGCCTTCGCCAAGGACGGCGAGCTCGTCGTCAAGCTGCCTGCCCTGCGCGTCACGGAGCTGCTCGAGAGCGGCGCGGGCCGCGTGTTCACCCGCGGCGAGCGGGGCGTCCCGATGAAGGAGTGGGTCTGCCTCCGCCCCGCCGACCAAGGCGAGGCGCTGGGCTACGTGACCGAGGCGCGTTCCTTCGTCGGCTCCCTCGTCGGCGCCTGAGCGGCGCCGACTCAGGCAGAGTGGCGCCGTGCGCATCATCGCCGGAGCGAAGCGCGGCCACGGGATCGCCGCGCCCAAGGGCAAGGACACGCGTCCCACGTCGGACCGCGTCCGCGAGTCCACCTTCAGCCTCATCGGCCCGGTCGACGACGCCACGGTGCTCGACCTCTTCGCCGGCTCCGGCGCGCTCGGCCTCGAAGCGCTCTCGCGCGGCGCACGCAGCTGCACCTTCGTCGAGTCGAGCCGCGACGCCTGCAAGGTCATCGAGGCGAACCTGGCAAAGCTCCAGCTCACCGGCGCGCGGGTCGTCTGCCAGTCCGTCACGCAGGCGCTCCGCGCGGAGAGCAGGTTGTACGATCTGATCCTCGTCGACCCGCCCTACGCGATGTTCGCCACCTTTCAGCCACTGCTCGCCGAGCGCCTTCCCGCGTTGCTCTCCCCGGACGGCCTCGTCGTCGTCGAGAGCGACCAGCGCGACGAGCCGGACCTGCCCCTGGCGATGCGCACCAGCCGGCGCTACGGCTCCTCCCGCGTGACGCTCTTCGAGCAGCCGCAATGAGCGCGGAGCAGCCGATCACCGCGATCTGCCCGGGCTCCTACGACCCGGTCACCTTCGGGCACCTGGACGTGATCTCGCGCGCCGCCGAGGTGTTCGAGCGGGTCGTCGTCGCGGTCGTCCGCGACCCCGGGCACAAGCGCACGCTCTTCACGGTGGAGGAGCGCGTCGAGTTCCTGCGCGACGCCCTCGCCGACGAGCCGAAGGTGGAGGTGGACGTCTTCTCCGAGCTGGTCGTCGACTTCGCCCGCCGCTGGGGCGCTCGCGCCATGGTGAAGGGGCTGCGCGCCGTGAGCGACTTCGAGTGGGAGTTCCAGATGAATCACCTCAACCGGACGCTCGCCCCCGAGATCGAGACGTTCTACGTCATGGCGCGCCCGCAATGGAGCTTCGTCTCCTCGAGCGGCGTCAAGGAGATCGCGGCGTTCGGCGGCGACGTGGCGGAGTTCGTCCCGGAGCCGGTGGCGCAGCGCTTCCGCGAGCTGTATCCGGACGGTCGCGGCGGCACGCCGGTCGCTCCTGCGGAGTAACTACGGCCCTGGCGCCCAGGAGGGGCGACTTGCGAGGACGAGGCCGTGGGTGATGCGCACGCGGCCGGTGCCGTCGGCGTTCACCGTCGCGAGGCCGCAGCAGCTGCCGCTCGGGGTGGTCGTGACGACGACGATCCGCGTCCCGTCGGGCGACCAGGCGGGCTGTGAGACGGGCGTGAAGTGGTTGATGTCGCGGCGGTTGCTTCCGTCGGGGCTCTCGAGCAGGAGGTG